>NZ_NFKZ01000004.1:0-103644 GCF_002160635.1 Lactobacillus gallinarum | reverse complement strand
GGCATTGCTTGATATTGTCTAACAGCTAAGTAGTGCTTAGCATGATAATTGCTTCGATTGCGTCCTACATAAGAGTTGTAGACAAAGCGTTGCGCATCATAGTTCAACTTAATGATTTTATTTTGCTTAGAACTAGGATAAAAGCAAAGCTTAACACCAAAATGATAGGCTAAGCTGCTCATTCTTTTCATGATTTCACCTCCTCGTATTATTGTAATTTGATTATAGCCTATGTATATCTTATAATCCACAGTAAACAGATATGTAATAGATAAAAGGATATTGGACTATGAATTATAAAAGAGACAAAATAAAAGACGCAGGCTATGAAAAACACTACGTCTATAATGCACACTATCATCTAATTTGGTGTACTAAATACCGCAATCAAATCTTTACTAACCAAGACTTGGCTCAAGAAATGCGAGACTTGCTCAAGCAAATAGCTGAAGATAATCAAATCAAAATTGAAAAAATGGAAATAATGCCTGAACATATTTATTTGCTTATCAGCTTTAGACCATCAAAATCAGGTTCAAGCGTAGTCAAAGCACTCAAAGGAAGAAGTGCTTTTTTATTCTTCAAGAATCATCCTGAAATTAAGCAAAACAAGATGTGGGGCGGACATTTATGGTCACCCAGCTATTACTTTGGCACGGTAGGAAATATGTCTAAAGAAGTAGTAGAAAAATACATTAATGACCAGATCTACAATGCCATTTCTGGCGGCAAGCCCTATCCATCCCCGCATTAAAATACGGGGATTTTCGGGCGTTTTTCATTAAATTAATTTTTTTCATCATAAAACCTCATTTCGTTACTTCTATTTTATTGTAAATTGGGCAAAAATTGTTACAATATGAAGTAAACTACATGAAGTAGATTTCATGTTTTAGGGAGTGATCAAAATTCCAAATCTAGTTAAACAATATCGAAAAGAAAATAAAATGACACAACGGGAGGTTGCCGAAAAGGTGCGCGTGACAGAGCGCACAATTATTTCAGTGGAGAAAGGGAAATATAAGCCTTCCATTGTTTTAGCTTATAAACTGGCTAAATTATTTGGGACAGATATTGAAACTTTATTTTGCTTGAAGGAGTTTGGTGAAAATGAAGAAGAATGATAAAAAGAGAAAAACTAAATACACTATAAGTACAGTATTCTTTCTGATCATAACTATTATAGACATGGTTGATTTATATAATGATATTTTTAATGGGCGAGGTCACACTATCAAAGATTTAGTTTGGTTAGTAATTTTGATTTTGGTAACCTTGGGTAATTACTATCTAATGAAAGATATTGGTACTATTGACGATGATGATGAACGTGATGATTATGTCCAGATGAAGACAGATTCTACATCGTATCATATTCTTGAATGGATCATAATTATTGCTAGTGTGGCTTTTTCAGCTTGGGGAGTTATTCTATATTCCAAAAATGGAAATGAGCAATTGGCCTTTGTTTTAATTATTATTGGAGCAGTTCTATCATCAATTTGGATATTAACGATTATTATTAACTTCATTATTTGGTTAGTTAATTATTATAAAAATTAAAGGAAAATACAGTAATGAAAATTGGATTTATTGGTACTGGCGTAATGGGGACTGGCATTATTAATAATTTGCTAAAGAATAATTATGACGTCACAGTTTACAACAGAACTAAGGCTCACGCTCAACCTGTCTTGGATAATGGAGCCAAGTGGGCAGACAATCCTGCCGAATTAACTAATCAGGTAGATGTTTTATTCACGATGGTAGGCTTTCCACAAGATGTTGAGAACATTTATTTTGGAGAAAATGGGATTTTCGAAACAGCCCAAGCAGGGCAGTACATCATTGACATGACCACCAGTAAACCAAGCTTAGCCCAAAAGATTGGTCAAACTGGTGAAGATAAGAGGATTCATATTTTTGATGCACCTGTTTCTGGTGGTGATATTGGCGCCAAAAAGGGGACATTAACAGTCATGATTGGTGGACATGAAGAAGATCTTGATCAATTACGTGATATCTTCATGACCTTTTCAAGTAAATTGAAATACTTCGGTCCCTACGGTAGCGGTCAACATGCTAAGATGGCTAACCAAATTATGATTGCCGGAACTATGACTGGTATGACGGAGATGCTTGTTTATGCAAAAGCTGCTAGACTTAACTTGGAACAGGTTTGTCAAACACTACAATCTGGTGCTGCAGAAAACTTTAGTCTAGGATCTTATGGTCCACGTATACTAAAAGGTGACTATACCCCTGGCTTTTTTGCCAAACATTTTTTGAAAGACTTACGTATTGCTCTCGAAGAAGCAGAAAAGATGAACTTAGACTTACCTTCAACCAAAGAGGCAAAACATTTATATAAAGTTTTAGTTGATGACAAAAAACTAGGTAATGATGGCACACAAGCTTTAATTAAATTGTGGTGGAAATAATGTCTTTCAGAACACCTCTGGCAGATAAAATGCGACCGCAAACACTGAATGATATGGTAGGCCAACAAGATTTTCTTGGTAAAGGAAAACCTCTTCGTCGAATTATTGAACAAAAAGTCAATATTTCTCTAATTTTATGGGGACCACCAGGTACTGGAAAATCTAGTTTAGCCCAAATCATAGCTAAGCAATTTGATTATCCTTTAGCAAAATTTAATGCCTCAATCGACAATAAAGCTAAATTAGATCAATTTATCAAAACTTATCCTTATCAGCCCTTTGTTTTGCTTATTGACGAGATTCATCGAATGACTAAAAACCTACAGGATTTTCTTTTGCCATATTTAGAAAATGGTCATATTCTGCTTGTCGGCGCTACAACTGAAAATCCGATTATGTCAATAGTTCCAGCTGTACGTTCTCGTTGTCAGATTTTTGAATTTAAAGCATTAAGCGATCAAGATATTGAGATAGTTTTAAAACGTGCCACAACAGAAGTTCTCAAATTGAAAGATGAACAGATTGAAACGGATGCATTGAAATTAATAGCTATTGCAGCAGATGGTGATCTACGTGTTGCGTTAAATATATTAGAAACAGTTCATGCAATTAATCCTGAAGAATTAACTGTTCAAGATGTTAAAAACTTTGCTAAAGGACAGAATTTTAGCTATGACAAAAAGGCAACTAAACATTACGACTATTTAGCTGCCTATTCAGACTCTATGGCTGGTTCAGATACAGATGCTGCACTTTATTATTTAGCAGTTTTATTGAAAAATGGAGACTTGCCATCTGTTGTCCGCCGGTTAAGAGAAATTCCATATACTTATATTGGTTTGGCCAATCCGCAACAGGTTACTCAAATAGTTACGGCTGCTAATCAGGCGGAAAAGGTGGGGATGCCTAAAGCGAAGTATCCTTTGATATTTGCCACTATGTTGATGTGCATTTCACCAAAATCTGGTTCTTTTGATGAAGTTTGGGATAAGTTAGACAAAGACACTGAACATCCTAGTCAACACCCCATGCCTCGAGGGTTACGTGACATGCATTATAAGCATTCTGAAGAAATTACCGGTGGTGGTTTGATTAAAAGCCCATTTGCTGAACCACATCAGATTGCAAAGCAAAATTACATGCCTCAAGGTTTGGAAGGAAAAAGATATTACTATCCTAAAGATAACGCCAATGAAAAAAGACTAAGTGAGCAATATTTAAAATTGCATCGATATATCTATGGTGAAGATTACAAGAACTAATAATATTTAAAATTATGTAAACTAACTTTTAGTAAGCTTGTAAAAGCTAATTTCTTCAGCTAAAATAGCTTTAGTTAAATTATAGGAGTTGAAAGAAATGACAACTAACGAAAAAATCATTACTTTAGTGAAACCTGAATACTTGAAAAAAATTCCTGCTATTTTTCGTAAACATGCAACTAATAATACTTGTAAATTAATCGCTAAAGAATATCCTGATTTATATGCTGCTTTTGAAAAGGATCCTAGTGATGAACAAAAGCAAAAAATGACTAAACTTGTTAACGGCATTTTCGAGGAAAGAATGAAAAAACATAATATGCTTTAAAATAATAGAACTACAGACTTATGCAGATAGGTTCTGTAGTTTTTTGTTTGCTTAATTTTTGAATATTGATCATACTAAAAATGAAACTTTTAATTGCTGGTGCCGGCTTTATTGTACAAGATTGGCTTCAAATAACTAAGGATTTGTCAAAAGTGGAATTAACTGGAATTGCTGGTACAGAAAACGATTTAACTACTATGAAAGAATTAGCTAAACAATATAATATTCAAAATATTTATACTGATTATGCAACTGCTTTAAGGGAAACAAATGCTGATACAGTATATGTAGCCGTACCTAACTTCCTGCACTACTCATTTGTCAAACAAGCATTATTAGCTAATAAAAATGTGATTTGTGAAAAGCCATTCACTGTTAAATACGATGAATTTAAGAAATTAAAACAGTTGGCATTAGAAAAAGATCTAATTCTAGCTGAAGCAATTACCAATCAATATTTAACAAACTATCAAGGATTAAAAGATAGATTGCCTGATTCTAGGTCTAATTAGAATTGTGTCCATGAATTACTCACAATAATTTTCACCGTTACAATGCTTTTAAAGAGGGAAAAATTTTACCAGTATTTGACCCTAAAAAGGGTGGTGGTGCTCTGATGGATCTGAACATTTATAATATTCACTTTATAGTGGGACTTTTCGGGATGCCAAAATCAGTTGAATATTTAGCCAATATTCAACGTGATGTTGATACATCTGGTATTTTGCTACTGGATTATGGTGATTTTATCAATTGCAGCAAAAGATTCAGGAGCACCTGTAACTTCAACTATCGAAGGAGAAAATGAAACAATTGTAGTTAATGGACCAGCTAATGTCATGGATTCATTTGATATTTACCATAACAGTGAAAAACTACAACATATTGATAAGAAAGTATATCCTCATCGAATGTTTGAGGAGTTTAAAGAATTTAACCGGATGATAGAAAAACATGACATGTCCAAATGCAAAAAAATGCTCAACCATAGTGACGAAGTAATGCAAGTTTTACAAAAGGCCGTTGAAAGCGCTGGGCTTAAGCTGGAATAGGAGGAAAACATGAAATTCATATTCTAAATGGTGATAGAAGAGAAATTATTAATTTAGCTGTAAGTATTGAAGCTCGAAGTAACCACCCATTAGCAAAAGCAATTGCTAAATTAGCTGATGAAAAGATAGATCATATTACTACTAATACAATTAAAGGAAAAGGAATTTCTGCTACTTTAGAAAACGATAAATACTATTTAGGTAATTTAGCATTAATTGAAGAGCATACTTTTGTTAATGCAAAACTAACTAAAGTAGTTAATAAATTAAGCAATTTAGGTAACTCTATTGTCATTTTTTCTAACACTGATCAAAGTATGTTAGCAGTCTTTGGCATTAAGGACCGACTTCGACCAGAATCTAAAGCTGCATTGCTTAAATTAAAACAACTTGGGATTAAAAAACTAGTGATGCTCTTAGGCGATAATCAAGAAACAGCAAAACAAATTGCGGCAGAGTTGCCAATTGATGAAGTACATGGACAAATGTTACCTGCAGATAAAGCGCAATTTATTAAAAACGAACAAGCAAATGGTCATCATATAGCTTTTATTGGTGACGGAGTCAATGATAGTCCTGCCCTAGCTAATGCTGACGTTGCTATTGCTATCGGTAGTGGTACCGATGTAGCAATTGACGTGGCAGATATTGTTTTGGTGAAAAATGACTTACGTAAAATTGACTATGCCTTAGCAATTTCTAAGCGAACTGTCTTGAACATGAATGAAAACATTGCAATTGCATTATTAACCGTACTGCTATTGTTCGTTGGATTGTTTGCGGGTTATGTTGAAATGGCTAGTGGCATGTTTATCCATGAATTTAGTATTTTAGTCGTTATCTTAAATGGGATGCGCTTAATTAAAAATTATTAAAAACTTGATGACCGTCAAGTTTCTAAGAAGAAAAAAGATTTAGAATTTAATATGTAATGATGAAAGGAAGATATTTATGCAAAAAGTAATGATGAAGTTAGGTGGCATGACTTGTCCATCTTGTTTAACCAAAATTGAAAAAGCTGTTGAAAACGTTAATGGCACTGATCAAATTAAGGTTTTGTTCAACGCTGGCAAATTAAAGTTTGTAATGGATTCAAACAAGACCAACACAGATGATGTGAAGAATGCTATCGAAAAAATGGGTTATGAAGTTATGGACATTAAAGAAAAGGAGATTAATTAAATGAATTCAGAAGAAGCATACCAATCAGAACTAAAGCAAAGTTAAATAGACCATCACACTCCCACGGTCGGAGCAATGGTTGGTCATATCATTGCTAACTTATTAATTCACTCCTTAAAAATTAGCCAAGCTAAATTCTTTACCAAAGGTAATGCTAGTTTATTTTTATGTCAATATGCTCCTAAATGGATTGAATACGAACAAACAGAGTTCAACAAATTAAACCAAATTTTGGTAAATAATGGCGAAAGTATTCCTACAACCACCGACCAATTTAAAGAATATACTATGCTCGAAGAAAATGGAGCTACAAAATACGAAAAGGGTAACGATCAATTATTTACATTAGTAAAAGACTTTGATACGCAAATTCTTTTTATTACTAAGGCTATTACTCTAGCCCAAAATGAAAATTGGCCAGAATTAAGTGTGAACTTAATAGAATTATTATCATGGATTAAAGAACAAATTCGCCAATCACAAAACTTTTTGAATCACGATTTGCGTGAAGGATTGTATACTGAAGAAGACGATGATGATGACGATTTTTAAATAAAGGAAGTCTTTAAATGGCAGAGTTATGTGTTCAGTTAGTCCCACTATTTAATGCATTGCCTATAGATGAGCAAATGCAAATAGAAGAGCTAGTTCATCACCAAAATTATCGAAAAAATGAGTTAGTCTTGGATCCCACTTCAAATAGTAATTTAATAATTCTTGCTCATGGTAGCGCTCGTCTTTATACCTTGAACAAAGAGGGACATGAGAATGTTATTCAAGTCTTGAAAACTGGAGATTATGCTGGTGAAAATTGGTTATTTGGTGAGGCTAATACCAATACCTACGTTGAAGCCACAGAAGATAGTGAAATTTGTTTACTGAATCGCAATGAATTTTTAGCTTTGATGAAAAAACAACCGGAATTAAGCATAAAGCTCCTAGAACAAAACATCATTAAAGTACGTGCCTTGCAGAAACAAATACAATTATTAAGTCTTCCTAAAGTAGAGGATAGACTACTTAATTATTTGCAGACTTATGCCAAAAAAGTAGGACATAAATCATTTATACTACCATTAAAAATGAAAGATTTAGCACTTTATTTAGGAACTACACCAGAAACTTTATCCCGTAAATTTATTTTACTCGAAAAACGAGGAGTCTTAAAAAGAAAATTGAGACAAATCCAACTATTATTTAAAAAATCAATTGACAATAAATAAGCATGAGTTTACACTAATAGTCAATGGAAGTTACTAAAAGTAAGAAAGGAGTACCAACATGTTGAATTTACAAGCTATATGTCATAACTGTGTATGTTGTCCAAAAGACAATACTTTTTTGCATACGCTAATTCAGCATGACGTACTTCGATATATTTATAGTTAACTTGTTTTTTTAATTTAGCTATTTTAAGGATCTACGAACTGAATTGGTTCGTGGATCCTTTTTTGTTTGGTCTTTGGGAGGGTAAGATCTTATGAATTGGTCAATCATACAACAAGCGTTGCCAGTATTTGTCCATGCATTTGGACTCACAATTTGGCTATCGCTAATTGGAATAATAGGTTCAATTATTGTTGGAATAATTGCTAGCCTAACGCAATATTTTAAAGTACCAGTACTCAGTCAAGTCATGACAGCATATGTTGAACTAGCACGAAACACACCACTTTTAATTCAATTATTTTTCCTGTACTACGCTTTTCCAGTTATCGGAATAAAAATGTCCGCAGAAGTTTGCGGCATTATCGGTTTAATTTTCTTAGGTGGAGCATACATGGCTGAGGGATTTACCGGTGGCTTTAATGGAATTTCTACGAGTCAAATTAATAGCGGAAAAGCATTGGGGATGAGTCGTTTTCAATTAGCTCGCTATGTTGTTTTTCCGCAAGGCTTTGCCTTAAGCATGCCTGCCTTAACAGCTAATATTATCTTTTTAATTAAAGAAACATCAATTTTCTCAGTAATTGCGATTCCTGAATTAACCAACACGGCCTTAGATTTAATTGGAATGTATTACCGTTCTAATGAATATTTATTAATGCTGGTTATTGCATACGCAATTATCTTGATCCCAGTAATTCTTTTATTAACTTGGCTTGAAAGGAGAGTTCGTTATGGTGCATTCGGGAATTAATGTTTTATTTGAAGGAAGTAACTTTGCCCGTTTAATGGCTGGTCTTTGGACCTCAATTTGGATCGCAGCTATTTCATTAATAATCGGTTTAGCAATTGGTATTATTTTCGGTATTCTGCGAACTTTATCTAATAAATTCATTCGTTTTATTCTGCGAGTTTATCTAGAATTCTTCCGAATAGTACCTACGATCGTTTTACTTTACCTGGTTTACTATATTTTGCCGCGAACTTTTCATGTTAATTGGCCAGCAACCTGGATGGCAGTTTTAGCATTTTCACTATGGGTAGCTGCCGAATTTAGCGATATTGTTCGCGGAGCAATTGAATCAGTTCCTAAGAGTCAACGAGAATCTGGTTTAGCACTAGGTTTAAGTAAAATTCAGCTGTTTAGATATGTTCTGCTTCCTCAGGCAATTAAACTTGAACTACCCGCTACGATTAATTTAGCAACGAGAGTAATTAAGACAACTTCACTTTTACTGGTTATCAGCATTATGGAAGTAATCAATGTTGCCCAGCAAATTATCGAAGCAAATAACCAACAATATCCAACTGGTGTTTTCTGGGTTTACGGTTTGATCTTTATTTTATATTTCGTTCTCGATTACCCATTATCAGCTTGGGCTAAGAAATTAACTAATGAAAGAAAATAGGTGACTATTATGACTGAAGAAATTTTAAAAGTTGAGCATTTAAATAAGTTTTATGATGAACGACAAGTTTTACATAACATTAATTTTTCACTGAAAAAGGGTGAAGTATTAACATTACTTGGACCATCTGGTTCTGGTAAAAGTACCTTACTTAGAACTTTGAATGGATTAGAAGATTATAAAAATGGATCAATCTATTTCCACGAGAAGAAGATTGATCCTAGTCCTAAAGAATGGCAAATCTTGCGACAAAAAATCGGTATGGTTTTCCAAAGTTACGATCTCTTTCCAAATCTAACCGTGATAGAAAACGTCTTACTTGCTCCAGTAAAGGTACAAAAACGTGATGAAAATGAAGTTAAAGAAGAAGCAATTAAATTACTAAAGCAAGTTGGATTAGAGCAATATCTAAATGCTTATCCTAGAGAATTATCAGGTGGTCAAAAACAACGAGTAGCCATAGTTCGTGCATTGGCAATGAAACCTGAAATCATGCTTTTGGATGAAATCACCGCATCCCTCGATCCCGAAATGGTACGCGGAATTGAGGAAATCGTTGAGCTCCTTTCTAAACGTGATCACATGACAATGATTATCGTTACTCACCAAATGAATTTTGCTTCCCGAATTGCAGATGAAGTACTCTTTTTGGAAGATGGCCATATTTTAGAAGATACACCAGGAAAAGAATTCTTTAATCATCCTCAAACGCAAAGAGCAAAAGATTTCCTAGACAGTATGGATTATTAAGGATAAAGCCAATGAAAAAGAAAAATATTTTTAATATTATTATGGGCATCGTTGCTCTGATAGTGGTAGTGAGTGCTGCTTATTTTGGCTTCACACAACCTAATTTAAATAGCGGTACTGCTGGCAGCCGTTGGAGCAATGAAAACGGTATTTCAGAAATTAAACGCCGTGGCTATATCAGAGTTGCAGTTTTTGGAGACTTACCACCATACGGTTGGGTAAATGACCAAGGCAAAAGAGTAGGGTATGATGTTTACTTAGCGCGTAGAATAGCTAAAGATTTAAACGTTAAAATTCGTTTTATTCAAGTAAATGCCAATAATCGTGTAGATACTTTGAATTCAAACAAAGCGGATATAGTTTTAGCTAACTTTACAGTAACGCCTGAACGTAAGGATGTAGTTGATTTTGCCAAGCCTTATATGAAGGTGTCAGTGGGTGTAATTTCGCCTAAAAACGCGCCAATCAAAAGTGCCCAAGAATTAAAGGGTAAAAAATTGATTGTCACTAAGGGTACGACAGCCGAAAACTATTTTGCTAAACAATCTGGTGTTAACTTATTAAAATTTGACTCTAAGACGCAGCAGTTCAACGCGCTAAAAAATGGCCGTGGTGCAGCCTTAGCTGATGATAATTCATATCTTTATGCTTGGGTTAAGAAAAATCCGAAGTATGTAGTCGGCATTAAAAGTATTGGGTCACGCCAGTATGTGTCTCCAGCTGTAAAGAAGGGCAATCTCTCATTATTAAAATGGACCAATCAAGAAATAACTAAGTTAACTCAGGAAGGCTTCTTTGTAAAAGATTATCAAACAGAACTTGCACCATACTTTGGAAAGGATATTAAGCCAACCGACATTATTTTGAAATAAGTTAAAAGAGAACTTCGAAAACGAGGTTCTCTTTTTTAATACCATCATCAAAAAAATAAATGATGTTTTATTTGTATTAAGGGATTGATAACAATGAGACTGAAAAAGAAGAACTTACATTTAAACCAAGAAATTGAACAACACTACAGCTTTAGAAAATTAACATCAGGTGCGTTGGTTTCCGCAATTATTGGTGCGTTTTTCATAGGGATTAAAACTGAAACAGTTTCAGCTGCTGTAGACAATAATGCTACTCAAGTAACTGTTAAAGAAACAAGCTAGTGGTCTCTATGCCCAAACTTTAGCAGAACGAGGCTTTGTTACTGTTGCTTTTGACCAATCAACTACCGGTGAAAGTTCAGGTCGTGTACGTAACATGGCTTCGCCCGATATCTTTGTTGAAGACAGCTGCTGTTGACTTTTTGGGCAAGCAAAAGTTTGTCGATCGTGAAAGAATTGGTGCCATCGGCATTTGCGGTCTAGGCTCTCATGTATTAACTGCGGCTGCAATTGATGTTCGCATTAAGGTTGTTGCTACCAGTGTCATGTATGACATGTCCGATTCAATGTGGAAGGGTTTAAACAATACTAAGACTGAAGAACAACGCGAACTTGAAAAAGACTACCTAGCTAAAATGCGCTGGCAAGAAGTAGACGAAGGCCCAGTTGGTGGACCTCACGAATTAGCATTTGATGAAAATAACAAACCTAGCATTTCACCCACGTTCAGTTAACTCAAATGGTGCTTGGGATGCTCTTACTCCATGGGGCTACTACAACTTCCCACTACAGCAAAGAATTGAAACTATCAAGTAACCTAAGTTAATCGTAACTGGTGAAAAAGCCCACTCACGTTACATGGCTGAAGAAGCTTATAACCGATTAAAGGATACAAAAGAACTGGTCATTGTGCCTAATGCAACTCACGTTGACTTATATGACCAAATGGATAAAATCCCATTTGATAAATTTGATGAATTCTTTAAAGAAAATCTTTAATTAACCAACATATTATATAATTCCATAACTGCGAAAAAACGAGTAACGATAATCATTAATAATAATGAAAGTCGTTGCTCGTTTTTCTTTGTCTTCTGTTACAATATAGTAGACTTACAATTAGTTAGAAAGAAGCTTAATTATGATTCATAACTCCACCATTGATACTCAACTCAATCACAAGTCTATTCGAAAATTTAAGGATATCACCTTAAATCATGAACAACTAGAAACTTTATACACTGTCTTCAGCCGCACAGCTACTAGCATGTTCATGCAAAACGCATCCCTACTGCACATCACCGATGAAGCCAAAAAACAAAAGATCCAGGAACTTTGCGGTCAAAAATATGTTGGTGCTGAAGGAGACCTATTTATTTTTATTGTCGATCTTTACCGCAATCAGCAAATTAGAAAGCAACTAAACAAAGATGACGGTAGAGTACATACAACCGATATTTTCTTCCAAGCAATGGAAGATACATTGCTTGCTTTTCAAAATGTGGCTAATGCCGTTGAAAGCATGGATTTAGGTTATGTGCCTCTTGGTACAATCAATGATCATCCTTTGCAAATGCTAAAAACTCTTGATCTACCTAAGTTAACTTTTCCTGTTTTAGGGATGCAAGTTGGCGTGCCCGATCAAGAGCCACAATTAAAGCCACGTTTGCCACTTAAATTCATATGTTTTGAAGATTCATATCCAAAAGATTTTGATGTTAAAGATTTAAAGGACTACGATCAAGTCGTGACTACTTACTATGATTTACGTGATAGTAATCGCCGAATTGATTCATTTACTAAGCAAATTACGGGCGCTAAGCTCAATAATCATGAAACTGATCGTGATCAATTAGTAAAAGAATTACATCAACAAGAATTATGTCTTGATTGAATAGAGCTTGTGCCATATTTTTGGTAAAATCATTCATGAAGGAGTTCTTCTTTCTGTATGTGTTTTTTTGTTCAAACCAATCATACGAGAAAGGAACTCCTTTTTCTAATAGTTTAAGAAATTAATTTAAAGAATCATTCATCCTTACACAAACTATTTTACGGTCTCTTTTTTTGCTTAACATTAGGATACTGGTCTATTTTATTTAAGTCTTAATAAATATATTTGACTTAATCATTCTTAGCTAATTTCTCATATCCAGCCTTAGTAAAACGATTTAACATTTGCACATCATGGGCCCATTTTTCATTCTTTTGGAAATGATTGGCACGATTAACAGCGAAAGAGCCATGAATAATATACGTAAATAATGTTTCGGCATCTTCTTTACTTAACCCGGTTTTCTTAATAATTAAAGGCAAGACTTTACCTCGCTCATGAGCAACTATCCGACCAATAATGTATTCACTTAAATCAGGATCCATTAATAGACTTTGATATTTATCTGAATCTCCGATCCGTTGACAAGCAGGTACTAAGGATTCATCTTTATTAAGATAATCAAAAGAATAGTGGTCCTCTGTATCTAATCCTGTAGCTGATTCCTGAACTAAAAATAGGACATCATTGAGAACGGCATTTAACACATCAGTTATTGATGTGAAATGTAAATAGAAAGTAGAACGAGTAATATCAGCTTCACGACAAATTTGAGTAATAGTAACTTTAGAATATGATTTTTCTTTAACTAATTTAATAAAAGTATCTTTAATTACTCTAATTGTATAAAGTGTTCTACGATCTGTTTTTCTTCTTTTGATTTCTACCATAGCTTATTAACTCACAATCTTATTCTTTAATACTAAATCGTTCAATAATATCACCTTGATCAGGGAATAGCTGCAGCAATTTATCTTTTCTTGGCACATATATTGCGCCATCACTACCATCTGGTAGTTCGGTAGATATTTATGAAAATCCTACACCATTATTTTCAGCAGTTTCAATTGCAATAAAAGTTCCTGGATCAGCATAAAAACCACGAATTTCATTTTTGCTTTTATCAGGTCCTAATCTAACTTTATAATATTGTCCATTTTGAGTAAAGCAATGAATTACTGCAGCATCCCCAATAGAATACATCCAGGATTGACCATATTGAACTGTATGCAAAAGGGAAGGATGGTCTTTATCAATTTGACTACCTGGTCTAATGCCATTATCTACCATGTAATTAGGATAAAACAGCTGCATAACTTCATCCTGCTTTGCTTTTTGCTCAAGCGTTAATTGAGGTTCAGCTTTAGGAGTAGTAGGGCCTTGTGTTTTGGCGCCCTAACTTTTGCCAGTTGATAATTCCTAAAACTACACTAATCGAAGAGGAATATCCAATTGATTTTTCAGCAATTTTACTAGGTATCAACAATTCACCCTCGGAAAGAACTTTTTAAAAAGCGTATCTTGATTAGTAGTCACAAAATGCACTGGTTTATCGCCAATTAATTGTTTGAGATATTCATAAGTTAGTTTCTGCGGCGGAATTTTGAGAATCATTTTTAAAGATTCAAGCATAAAAGCCCGATGCTCTTCTTTGGAATTAAATTGAGTATAAAAGCCATTGAAGATACCTTCAAAATGATATTTATCATAAAAGTATTTCATATGCTTTATGAATAGAGGACTAGCAGAATACCAAAAATCCATTCCTGCCGCATTAGACATTCCACTTCCGGCTCCAACAATAATTGCATCTGCCTTTTTCACATGGTTTACTAATTCATCAATTTTATTCATATAATGTTTACCTCATTTTTTATTAGATTGTTTACTCTTATACATGCTGTATAGAACTTGATGTAAACATCATATGGTAAAGGGGTTAGGCAGTTAAGCACATTCACGGCAAAATGTCAGATTCAGATAATGGACAGATTTGAGATTATGTAGTGAATTTGCCTTTCATATTTTATTTTTGTATAGTTTGTTAAAAATATATGCAAAAAGGGGGAAGAAAAGATATGACACTTATTTACTCCAGAAAAGCTAATATAAATGATATTGATAGTATTATGCCAATCATCGATGACGCTAAGGCATTTTTAAAGAAAGCTGGTAGCACGCAGTGGCAAAGCGGATATCCTAATAAGCAAACTATCACTCAAGACATAGAAAATAATGTTGGGTGGGTTTTAGTTGTTGATCACCAGATAGCAGGTTATGCAGCTGTGATTGCTGGAATTGAACCCAATTATCAAGTAATAGATGGTCAATGGCATAATGATCAAGATGAATACGCAACCATCCACCGAATGGCTATTAGCAGCCAATATCGCGGGATGCATCTAGCAAATTACTTTTTCTCTAATTTAATTTCATTACAAGTGACAAACAATATATCTAACTTTAGGATTGATACTTTTAAGAAAAATGCAGTTATGCAGCATTTAGCTAAAAGTAACGGCTTTACTATCAGAGGAACGATAAAAGTAGATGATCCGATCGATCCCGAAAGAATTGCTTTTGAATTAAATTTATAAAACATATCAGTTTACTAATTTATCTGTATCCGCTATCATAGCAATATAAGCAACGTTGTATGTTTTAAATCCTAAGGAGGATTTTTATGAAATATCAAAAGACTAAAGAAATTTTAAATCAAGCAATTGCTGACCTTAGTCAATTACAAATGGTAGTACGTCAACAACACTGGTACATGCGTGGACTAGAATTTTTGAACTTACACCCATACTTAGATGAAGTAATGGAAGAATTAGACGACCAACGTGACTTAATCGCTGAAAGATTAATCACTATTGATGGTTCTCCATACTCAAGCTTGGCAGAAATGGTAGATCATTCTACAATTGAAGCTCACCCTGGCAAATGGGGCACACCTACTACAGAACGTTTTGCGACTATTGTTGATGGCTATCATCACTTGGAACACCTTTACGAAAAGGGAATTAAAGCCGCAGATGAAGAAGGAGACTACAGTTCAAGTGATATCTTAACTACTTGCCACAATGACCTCGAAAAGAGAATTTGGATGATGACAGCTGAGATTAATCAAGCTCCTGGAATTGATGAATAATTTAAAATAAATTCAAAACAAAAAAAGACAGTAAGCTAGAAACATGCTTACTGTCTTTTTGTCATCTAATATCTACTTGTTCTTTTTCAAATATCTCACTCAACTTTTTAACTAATACTATCTATTAGCATTCTCCCCACAATATAAAAGTCCAGAAAAAGGGTGATTCACTCTCTAACAAGAATTGTACCAAATTAAACAAAAAGTTGATACTATTTTTTAATTATCTAAATTTATATTTTGTTCATTTGAATCATCACCAAAAAATTCGACTAAGACATCCGCATCAGGATACAGTTCGGGGTACAGATTTAAATATTCTTTTATATTGTTACAATATTCTATATTTTCTCTTTCTTGACTATAATGATACAATTCCTCTAAACTTTTACGCAAAACGGGGTAAATAGTGTTTTTTACGGCAAAACCTACTGGATTAGTTGTACATTATTGAAGATATATGAAGTACCTAAATCGTTAATCATTTTTATTGTTGCGTTAATACGAGCAATTTCTGATCTTTAGCGTGGTTTCTAGGCAATAACAATAAATAGACTGCCGTAATATTCATTTCATATTGATCTCAAAAATTATGATACAATTCATCAAAATCTAAACTTGATTGCGATAATAACCACTCACGATAAATCGTTAAAATTCGAATTACTTTTTGCACATTAAAGATATACAGATAATTATAACCAAACCGCTTAGTTAAAGCTTTCAATGACTATTTTTATTAAGTTTTTTAACTAGGGATGCTGATTGTGTTGTAATCATTTTTATGTTTTTCTTTAGTTTGTCTGTAGCGATCTGTGTTGATGGTAATCTTTTATTAACTTTAATGTCATTTAGATCTTGCAACAATTTTATCTTAGTATGGTCATCCATATAATCAGCACTCAATATCTTTTTAACGGTATTTTTATGCTTTTGTTCACTAACGGTTTTACCTACCAATATACCTATGCCACAGAATACAGTAGATTTAATAATCTTTTTTACTAACATCATATTTATTCTCTTTACTTTATAAAACACTAGTAATTACATTATATTTGCTTATACCTAAAATATTACTTTAAACTATAATTATTACCAATCATTAAACTAATTATTACAAAAAGGAATGATTTAATGGCTAATTGGCGTACACTATTTCCAGCTCGAATTTTAAGTCGCGGCGAAATATACTATGACAATCTAATGATCAAGTCTTTTTATCTTGCACAAGATAACGAACATTTTGCTGCAACGATTCAAGGTGGAGTAGGCCAGTATTATAACGTTTCAGGTCGACTTCGTTTAGACGGTCGTGCTTCTGAATTAAAGTGCAATTGTCCATGGGCTAAGAAGGGCCATCGTTGTAAACATGAAGTAGCAGCACTTCTAGCAACAGAAAATGAACAAAAAACAAATAAAAAATATTCTACAACTCAAGGGACTCATTTTAGTGATTTACTTTCTGAAGACATAAAAGAAAGTATTATTAAAGCCCAGCCCGCAGTTAATCCACTAGACATTATTGGAGATAAACTCTGTAATAAGCAAGACTATCAAACTGCTATGCAACTAAAGCTGAATTTAACAGAAATTAGTTGTGATCATTTAGATAATAAAATGCGTTCTTATGAATATATTTGGCATTTAGAGCAGTACGATGGCAGCTGGGTAACATTGGATGTCCAATTTACACGTTGGCAAATCATTGCAATTGATTTTAATGCTTTTCATAAGCTTTCTGTAAATCAAGAGGTAATCAATGCTTTGACTTGGCTTAAATTTATTCCTGAATACCTTAAAGATGATCCTTTTGATATAACTAATGATGCTGCATTACAGCTTCTTTCACTATATTCCACTAAGCCTAAGGAAGATAATGATCCAATAGTTTTAAGGGCTCAAACCAACAATTATGGCTCTATGCTTAGTATTCAATTTAAATTGGGTAAAGGAAATCATCTTTATCAGCTTAAGGATCTGAATCATTTAATCGATATGGTTCATGATCAACAACCGATAAAATTGGGCAAATTTTTCAACGAAGTAATTGATTCCGAAAAAATGGATACTAGTAGCAAGCGGTGGCTAGATTTTATTAAGAAGATTGTCGATGCTCGCAACTTAAATAAATGGGGATATTCTACCGAGACTCTTGATCGCATCGATGTCAGCGATTCAATTGCTGATGAAGTAAATGATTTATTGTACCAAGGATCAAAGTTATATTCTGGGACTCGTCTTGTAGGTTATACTACCGATAAACTGACGGCTAATATCCAAATTGAAGAAGAAAATGGCAGTGCTCATATTCTAGTAGAAGATTTTCCGACCTCAACACTAATAACGGGAAATAACAATTTTTATGGTTATTACAAAGGCGTATGGATTAAATATGAGAGCCTCACTCCTAAGTATTTAGCTCAGTTAGGCTTGCATCCCGGTGAAGAATTACGTTTTAGCAAGAAAAACGTTACTGAATTTACACGAAAAGTTTTGCCTAAATTAGAGCAATCTGATTATCTAGAGATATCTGGCGCTAATAAATTACGAGCTATTTTGCCACCTGAAGCAAATTTTACATTTAAATTCGACTATCAAGATAATAATGCCCTGTGCCAAGCCCTTGTTCAATATGGCAAAAATACATACTTACTAAATCGCAATTTTTCTCAAACTGAGCGCCGTGAAGCTAAAAGAGAAAATGAAATTGAACAACTAGTTAAACAATATTTTTCTGATTTCAAGAATAATGAATATCTGTTGTCTAATGATGATTTAGATCGCTTAGGCGAATTTCTTGATCATGGAATTGCCAAATTTAAAGAAATTGGCGAGGTGCAAATTACGCCAACGTTTAGATCTCTCCTAAAAAGTACCAATACCAAGATGGAATTAGGTGTGAGCGTTAACTTGACCAATGAACTAATTGATGTAGATATCTCCAGTCAAAAAATGAGTTGGGAAGATATTCAAGCTGCACTTAAGGCATATCAAGAAAAGCGGCGCTATTTTGTTTTATCTAATGGTCTACTTCAGCATACCCAGCAACCAACTATTGAGCAATTAGCTCAAACACTGCATGATTTAGATATCAGCTTTACAGATTTTATCCATGGAAAATTACAATTACCTGCTTATCGTGCCTTTTACTTTGCCAAAGAAATGCAAAAAGCTAATTCTTTACATTTCTCCAGTAATGAAGCTTTTAATCAATTAATTAATGATTTAAGCAAAAACCAATTAAAACCAAGTAAGCTGCCTACTAAGCTAAAAAGTGTCTTACGTCCTTATCAAAAAGAAGGATTTAATTGGCTTAGTACATTAGTTAATTATAATTTTGGCGGAATTCTAGCCGATGAAATGGGCTTAGGTAAAACTCTACAGGTAATTGCTTTATTATTAGCTAGGAAAAAGAAAAATAGCACTAGTTTAGTAGTAGCACCAGCATCGGTTATCTATAACTGGCAGAATGAAGCACAAAAATTTGCGCCTGAATTAAAAACTGCTGTACTAGGCGGAACTAAAAAAGAGCGAGCATTAATTCTCTCTAACGCTAATAATTACGATTTATTGATTACCTCATATCAATCTTTAAATCGTGACTTGGAATCTTATCAGGGACTTATTTTCGATATCCAAATTCTTGACGAAGCACAAAATATCAAAAACCACCAATCAATTACAGCTCAATCAGCTAAAGTTATTAAGGCTCATCATAAGCTTGCCTTAACAGGTACACCAATCGAAAACAAATTAAGTGAATTATGGAGCATCTTTGATTATTTAATGCCTAATTTTTTAGGATCATATCTAAACTTTAAGAAGAAGTTTGAGATACCAATAATTAAAGAAGAAGACGAAAATGCCGAAAATCAATTAGTTGAAATGGTAACGCCATTTATTCTGCGCAGGCTAAAAAAGGATGTTTTAAACGATTTACCTGCAAAAGACGAAGAGATCGTTTACGTTACTATGGGTACTAAGCAAGCTGAACTTTATAAACTACAAACGCAAAAGTTAATAGCCGAATTAGCTCGTCAGGGGGATGCAGAATTCAAGCGTGCTCATTTTAAAATCTTTGCGCAAATTACTAAATTACGTGAAATTTGTTGTGATCCGCATTTATTGTATGAGAATTATCATGGTAACTCTGGCAAATTGATTATGACTATTAAGCTAATCAAAGCAAATATAGAAAATGGACATAAAATTCTCTTATTTTCACAGTTCACTTCAATGCTAGAGATAATTCAAAACAAGTTAGCTAAACTAAAGATTCCTATTTTTGTAATTACAGGAGTAACTGCTAAGAAAGAACGTCAGGAAAAAATTCGTCAGTTTAACACATTAGATAAACCTGGCATCTTTTTAATCTCTCTTAAAGCAGGGGGAACTGGCATTAATTTAACTAGTGCTGATGTAGTTATTCACTATGATCCGTGGTGGAATTTAGCTGCGGAAAATCAGGCAAGTGATCGTGCTCACCGTATGGGACAAAAACACACAGTTAAAATTTATAAAATGGTTACTCGTGACAGTATTGAAGAAAAAATTATTTTGTTACAACATAAAAAAGCAGACTTAGCCAAGATAATTTTAGATAATCATGATGTCGCACAAGCTACAATGAGTAAAGAAAATTTATTAAAGATTCTAAAATGATTTTGCACTTGCGAACTATTGTTTGCATAGGTATAATAAAAAACTAAATATAAAACCAACAAGTTATATACTTGCTGGTTTTATATTTAGTTTAATTTAGTGATGTTTTTTATAATACCAATAATATAATCCGAATGGCACCATATTTTCTTGGTGATGCTTTAGACGAATTATATTGCTTCGATGGCTCCAGTAGATTAAGACTACGAGCAGTCCACTGATAATGCTTAAGGCAAGATCGTGGAAGAACAATGAAGCTATAAAAATTAAAATTACTGAAATTAGGCTAGTTAATGAAACCATACTTGTAATAAACAAGATTGGGAAAAAGATGACTGCACAAATTAAAAAGAAGTGGACATTATAGCCTAATAAGAAACCGGCTGATGTAGCAACGGCTTTCCCACCTTTGAATTTTAAAAAGATTGGGAAGGCATGCCCTAAAATTGCAGCTAGGCCAAAAATCAGGCTAAGATAATGAGGTCCTAGATGAAATAGAACTGGTAATAATGTAGCTATGGTTCCCTTGAAAAAATCTACCAAGAAAACAATAATTCCAGCTAATGGACCTAATACTCTAAAAGTATTAGTAGTACCTATATTACCAGAGCCATATTTTCTTATATCTTTGTGAAAGAAGATTTTTCCCACTAATACACCCGTCGGAAAAGATCCGATCAAGTATGCTAAAATAAACAACGATGCAAATTTTAATGCAAACATATTCAACAACTCCTATTAATCTATCGCTATTTTAGCAAAGATTATTCCTTAAATATACGGTGTTGGTGAATTATTGAGTAAATGGGGGATTTTTTAGTGGCAAAAGCTAATACTTATGATGATTCTTCAATTCAAATATTACATGGACTAGAAGCTGTTCGTAAACGACCAGGTATGTATATTGGTTCAACAGATATACATGGTCTTAATCAACTAGTTTACGAAATAGTCGATAACTCTGTTGACGAAGCCATGGCCGGCTTTGGTAAAGAAATTGATGTAACTATCCATAAAGATAATAGTGTAACTGTAAGAGACTTTGGACGTGGGATGCCTACAGGAATGCATAAGTCAGGAAAGCCAACTATTGAAGTTATTCTGACTGTACTCCATGCAGGTGGTAAATTTACTGAACAAAACTATAAAACATCAGGTGGACTTCATGGTGTAGGTTCATCCGTAGTAAATGCACTTTCAAGTTATATGAAAGTACGTGTTGTTCGAGATGGAAAGGCATACGAAGAAGAGTTTGAAAAGGGTGGACATCCTATTGGAACTCTTAAGTGTTTAGGCAAAACTAAAGATCCTACTGGTACTACAATTACTTTTAAACCAGATGCTATGATCTTTTCAACAACTAAGTATAAGTATGAGACTATTCAGGAACGTATTCGTGAGTCTGCCTTTTTGCTTAAAGGTGTTAAGTTTGTTTTAACTGATGAGCGAGAACCTGAACATCATGATGTATTTCAATATGATGATGGAATTAAATCTTTTGTTTCTTATCTAAATGAAGGTAAGGGAACTATTAGTGATGTTTTCTATTTTGAAGGAAAACAAGATGGCATGGAAATTGAATTTTCCGGTCAATATAGTGATGGATATTCAGAAAATTTAGTGTCTTTTGTTAATAATGTTCGTACTGGTGATGGTGGTACTCATGAATCTGGTGCTCGCAGCGGATTTACACGTGCTTTCAACGATTATGCTAAAAAGCAGGGACTACTTGGTAAAAAAGATAAAAATATCGATGGTTCAGATTATCGAGAAGGTTTAAGCGCTGTTTTATCAGTGAAAATTCCAGAAGAATTACTTGAATTTGAAGGTCAAACTAAAGGTAAATTAGGTACCCCACAAGCACGTTCAGCAGTTGATTCACTCGTCTACGAAAAGATGTCTTACTATTTGATGGAAAATGGTGAATTAGCTCAAGAATTGGTGAAGAAGGCACAACGAGCTAGGGATGCACGTGAAGCTGCTAAAAAGGCTAGAGACGAAAGCAGAAACGGCAAGAAAAGACGCAAAAAAGAAGTTCTTTCTGGTAAGCTTACCCCTGCTCAATCACGTAATCCTAAAAAGAATGAATTATTCTTAGTCGAAGGTGACTCTGCCGGTGGTTCAGCAAAACAAGGCCGTGACAGACGCTTCCAAGCAATTTTGCCTTTACGTGGTAAAGTTTTAAATACTCAAAAAGCTAAATTACAAGATATCTTTAAAAACGAAGAAATCAACACTATGATTTATACCATTGGTGCAGGTGTAGGTGCTGAATTTGATGTTGATGATTCAAATTATGACAAAGTTATTATCATGACTGACGCCGATGACGACGGTGCTCATATTCAGATTTTGCTTTTAACCTTTTTCTACCGCTATATGCGTCCAATGATTGAAAAGGGAAAGGTATATATTGCTCTTCCACCTCTTTATCGTTTACAAAAGGGACGTGGCAAGAAAGCAGAAATTCAGTATGCCTGGACAGATGAAGAGCTTGCTAAAGATGAAAAGACTATGAAACGTGGCTATTCATTACAGCGTTTCAAAGGATTGGGTGAAATGAATGCTGAACAACTTTGGCAAACAACCATGAATCCTGAATCCAGAATGCTAATTCGAGTAAAAATTGATGATGCTGCTCTTGCTGAACGACGAGTAACTACCTTAATGGGTGATAAAGTCGCTGCTAGAAGAAAATGGATTGAAGAAAACGTTAAATTTAGAATGGGCGAAGATAGCTCAATCTTAGAATCAGAAGATGATTAAAGAAGGTTTTTAATTAATGACCACAAAAGAACGAATTCGTGAAATGCCGCTTGAACAAGTTATGGGCGAGCGTTTTGGGCGATATTCCAAATATATTATTCAAGAACGGGCTTTACCCGACATTCGTGATGGATTAAAGCCTGTTCAGCGACGCATTCTTTATGCAATGTATCAAGATGGAAATACCTATGATAAGCCATTTAAAAAGGCCGCAAAGGCTGTTGGTAACATTATGGGTAATTTCCACCCACATGGTGACAGTTCTATCTACGGTGCTTTAGTTCACTTATCTCAAGATTGGAAGATGCGTGAACCATTAGTAGAAATGCACGGAAATAACGGGTCAATGGACGGTGATGGTCCTGCGGCTATGCGTTATACTGAATCTCGCTTAAACAAAATATCAAACATGCTTTTGCAAGATATTGATAAGCAAACAGTTAAAATGGTTCTTAATTTCGACGATACTGAATATGAGCCAACTGTTTTGCCAGCCCGTTTTCCTAATTTATTAGTCAATGGGTCAACGGGTATTTCTGCGGGGTATGCTACTGAGATTCCTCCACATAACCTTGGTGAAGTAATTGATGCTACTATTTATTTGCTAAAACATCCTGATGCTTCATTAGAAGATCTAATGAATTTTGTGAAAGGTCCCGATTTTCCTACTGGTGCTATTGTTATGGGAACTAAAGGCATCAAGGAAGCATATAAAACTGGTAGAGGTCGTATTCAAGTTAGAGCTAAAACCAGTATTCAAGAAATTCGTGGACACCGTCAAGAAATTGTAGCAACAGAAATTCCATTTGATGTTAACAAGGCTCTTTTAGTCAAAAAGATTGACGAGATTCGATTAAATAAAGAAATTGATGGTATTGCTGAAGTACGTGATGAAACTGACCGTCATGGTCTGTCTATCGTTATCGAACTAAAAAAAGATGCAGATGCTCAAAACATTTTAAACTATTTATTTAAGAATACTGATTTACAGGTTTCTTATAACTTCAATATGGTTGCAATTGATCATATGACTCCTGTTCAAGTAGGCTTAAAGCGTATCTTATCATCCTACTTAGAACACGAAGAAGACGTTGTAACTAAGCGAACCAAATTTGATTTAAATAAAGCTGAAGCACGTCTAGAAATCATTCAAGGTTTGATTCATGCGATGGATATTCTTGATCAAGTTATTAAGACCATCCGTGCTTCAAAAAACAAGGCTGACGCTAAAAAGAACTTGGTTACCAAATATAAATTTACTGCCAATCAAGCCGAGGCAATTGTTTCTTTACAACTTTATAGATTAACTAATACTGATGTTAATGCATTGATTGCCGAACAAACTAAGCTCAATAAACTTGCAGAAAAATACCGTAAACTTTTGTCAGACCGAAAGACCTTAGAAAAAGAAATTATTAAAGAACTATCAGCTGTAAAAAAGGAATTTGCTAGTCCTCGTCGTACTGAGATTTCTGAAGAAAGTGCTAAAGTTAAAATTGATGAAAAAGCATTAGTTGCTGATGAACAAGTACGTGTATTAATCAGTCGTGATGGTTACTTAAAGCGTTCTTCACTTAGATCATACCAATCTACTGATGATGCCGATAATGGCTTACCAGATGGAGATAAAGTAATTTATGAAAATACGTTATCCACTTTATCTAATCTTTATCTATTTACTAATCATGGTAATGTTATCTACCGACCAGTTCATGAGTTAGTAGAAACTAAATGGAAAGAAACTGGGCAACACCTTTCTCAAGAAACTGGATTAGACAGTGATGAACAAATTATTCGTGTCTTTGTATTCGATAATTTAAACGTAACTAAAAACTTTGTTCTAGCTACCAATGATGGTTATATCAAACAACTTGAATTGACTAACTTGCAACCAACTAGAACTTATAAATCACGTGCTATGACAGCTATCAAATTAAAGAATAAAGATAGCTTATTGATTGGGGTAGATCTAATTAATCCTAATGATAAAAAGGAAATTACATTATTTACTCATCGAGCATATGCAATTAGATATGACATCAGTGAAATTCCAACGTCAGGTTCTAAAGCGGTAGGGGTTAAGTCAGCTAACCTTAAAGATGACGATTATATAGTCGGCTATGTTTTAGTTGACAGTCAGTATCTCGATTTAATGCATGTTGGTTTAATTACTCAACGGGGTGCATTTAAGCAATTTAAGCTTTCTTTAGTTAATAAGGTATCTCGTGCCAAACGTGGGGTATTAGTTTTACGCGAACTAAAGACTAAACCACATAGAATTGTAGCTTTAATGCCTTATGCTCAAGATCATATCCTACATGTTACTACCTCTAGTGACCGTCACATTGAAATTAAGACTAATGAATATCCATTAGGTGATCGTTATTCAAACGGTTCATTTGTTATCGATACAACGGTAGATGGTACACCAACAGATATTGAATTAGGTCGTCCAATTAGTAGTCAGAATTAATATCATGCTTATTATTTAATAACATTTTATAAAAAGAAAATAGTGCTGAGACATTTGTTTTGACACTATTTCTTTTTGGATAGATAATAAATTATGTTATGGGACATGACTTATCATAAAATAAAATTTCGAGAAAGAAGATAATTGTTATGCCTAAAACTGATACAATATTGTCGGCTAAATTATTACGTTATTTTTTACAACTAATTGATACAATGAACTACACCCAAGCAGCTCAAATTTTGGGAATTACCCAACCAGCATTAACTCAACAAGTTAAAAAGCTTGAGCATGCTATTGGTGCGCCCTTATTTGGTCAAATGGGTAAGAAGCTATATTTAACCGAAGCAGGGAAAGAAATGGAAACTGCTGCAGTTGAATTGCTTAATACTATCAATGGAGTTGTAAGTGATATTCAAGAATATACTCAAGCAGATAAAGGTCATATCTCTGTAGGGATCTTGGATTCACTTCAATCAGATCTTTTCTATAAATTCTTAGGTGAATTTAATAAGAAATATCCTGATGTAACCTTTACTATCAATTATTTTGATCGTAAAGAGCTATGGCGTAGGTTGGATACCAACCAAGTTGATATGGCGATTATGTATTTACCTGACAATACGAAGAAGGAAGATACTAATTTACGTCACCAGTATAATTACGAACACTTCTATGATGATCGATTAGTAGTTTTAACTCATAAAACAACTGTTGAAGCTGAAGAAACTTGTCCAGTTTCACGCTTTATAAATAGAAAATGGGTCGCATATCCTGACAATTTCTATTTGACACCTTTAATGCATGAATACTTCGGTAAAAAGAATAAGCCGATTATTCCTATTAAAATTGGATCTACAAAAGAATTAATCAAAATGGCTGAGAATTCAGATTACGATACCTTTATTACTCAATCCTATTATGACGCCCATCGTGATGAAATTGACTCAACTAATTTGACCCCAATTTATTTGAAGGAAGATCATGGATTTCATATTTCCTATGTTTATCGTAAAGGCAAGCTTGAAATACCTAGAATGCAAAATCTCTTAAAAGAATGGGAAAAGTTCTTGGACAAGCATCAGAATTTTAGTAAACTATTAGTAGATCAAATAAAAAGTTAGAAAAAGAGGCAATTTATTCAATGGAAAAAGAATTTGTTTTCGGACACCAAAATCCAGATACTGATGCTATTGGTACTGCCATTGCATTTTCATACTTACAAAATAAATTAGGCTATAACACTGAAGCTGTAGCTTTAGGTGAGCCTAATGATGAAACTGCATATGCCCTTAAGAAGTTTGGTTTTGAAGCTCCTCGTGTTATCAAGGAAGCTGCTCCAGAAGTTAAGGCTGTAATGTTAGTTGACCACAATGAACCTCAACAAAGTGTCTCAGATATCGATAAAGTTAAGGTTACTCATGTTGTTGATCACCACAGAATTATGAACTTCAATACTGCAGATCCTTTATACTATCGTGCTGAACCAATGGGTTGTACTTCAACCATCGTTTGGAAGATGTTTAACGAAAATGGTATTGAAATTCCTGAAAAACTTGCTGGATTAATGCTTTCAGCTATTATTTCAGATACTTTACTTCTTAAATCACCAACTACTACTGATGAAGATAAGGAAGCTGTTGAAGCATTAGCAAAAATTGCCAACGTTGACTACAAAGAATATGGTTTAGCAATGCTTAAAGCAGGTACTAACATTAGTAATAAATCAGAGGAAGAATTAATTGATTTAGATGCTAAGAGCTTTGCTTTAAACGGCCACAACGTACGTGTAGCACAAATCAATGTAGTTGACCTACCTGAAGCTTTGGAACGTAAGGATGCCTTTTTAAAGGCTATGGAATCAGCATCAAATGATAATGGTTATGACATGTTTATGCTCTTAATCACTAACATTCTTGATTCAGATTCTGAAGCTTTAGTAGTTGGTTCTAATGAAACTAAAGAATTGTTTGAAAAAGCTTTTGATAAGAAGCTTAATGATTCAGAAGTTAAGTTGCCTGGTGTTGTATCACGTAAGAAACAAGTAGTTCCACCATTAACAGAAGCTTTTGAAGGCTAATTTTTAGGTTCTACTAAAAATGGACTAGGGAACATATCCCTAGTCATTTTTTTATCTTAAATTTAAAGGAGATAATAATATATGTCATACCCACAACTAGATTTAGAAAATATTACAGGTCCTCGTGCTACTATTAAGACTAATCACGGTGATATTAAGATTCAATTATTCCCAGAACAAGCTCCAATGACCGTTGAAAATTTTGTTCGATTGGCAAAAAAGGGATACTACGATGGTACTATTTTTCATCGTGTAATTAGTGATTTCATGATTCAAGGTGGTGACCCTGAAGGAAATGGTACTGGAGGCACTAGTATTTGGGGCCATCCTTTTGAAGATGAATTCTCACGTGATTTATTCAATCTTCGTGGTGCATTATCAATGGCAAATTCAGGTCCTAATACCAATGGCAGTCAATTCTTTATCGTCCAGAATAAGAACATGCCTAAGCGTTACATCAAGCAAATGGAGCCAGCTGGTTATCCTAAAGAAATTATTCATGCTTATAAGCAAGGAGGAACCCCATGGTTAGATGGTCGTCATACCGTTTTTGGTCAAGTAATTGATGGCATGGATGTAGTCGATGAAATTGCCAAGGTAAAGAAAAATAAAATGGATAAGCCTCTAGAAGATGTAGTTATAAATAATATAGAAATTCAAGACTAAAAAAAGAAGTTGCGCTCGCAACTTCTTTTTAATTCATTTCTTTTAAAAGTACGATGAGTGACTTACATACTCGTTCAGCTTGATCGTCTGGTAATTTTCTTAGCTCATTAGTAACTTTTTGAATGAAAATTGGCGTATTGTTAACATGATTTTCTGGCTTAATATTTTTAGCAGAATAAGCATTATTAATAATATCTGGTGTACTAGTGTTCAAAGCCCGAGCTATTGAATCAAGCTTCTGAATACTAATGTTTTGATCTTTAGTTCTTTCTAAGCGTGAAATAAAATTAACTGAAAGATCGCTAAGCTCAGCTAAGTCCTCCTGTGTAAGTTTTTGTTCACGTCTTCTACGAGAAATTTCTTCTCCTAAATTAATATTCACAAAGCATTCGATCCTTTCAAGTTACTTATACTTTTATAGTTATAGACTATAAAAGTTTCAGGATAAAATGAATAAACTATTTTACAGTCTCTTATCCCGTGATTCCATTTAGGTAATTCTAACTCAAAAACCCTATAAAATTAAGTAATTTGACCTTTAATATAAGATATCTTAAGAAATTATATTTTTGTTCTATATAAAGTTTATAATGTAAACTGATTATAAATTAAGAGGGGAATTAATGAAGAAATGAATTTAAAAGAGATTTTTAATAAATATGAGCGTCCTGCAGAATCTAGACAATTAGCATGCGCTCTTACTTTTTGTGGAGGATTTGTGGATGCCTATACATATATTCAAAGGGGACATACATTATCTGCTGGACAAACTGGAAACATTATTTTCTTCAGTTCAGCTTTAGCTGACCATAATATAGCTGGCATGATTAACCGTGCAAGTACATTTATCGCTTTTTCTTTAGGATTGCTCGTAGTAGGTCTTTTCCATAAGTACGTTAAAGGATATTATTGGAGAGTATTTTGTTTGTTTCCAATTTTGGCTATTTGCTTAATTGTTGGTTTTTTGCCGCGTAGTGTTCCTAATTATTATATTGTGCCGGCAATTGCGTTTGGACTAGCCATTCAAAATGCATCATTCAGCAAAATTGAAGGAATGGGATATAATAATGCATTTACAACTGGAAATCTAAAGAAATCAGTTGTTGCTTGGAGCGCATTTTTCTTTGGTGAAGATAAAAGCCAACATACAGCTGCAGTAAATTATATGTTATTAGTAATTTCATTTGGAGTTGGTGCAATTGTTTCAGCAATTCTTCAAAAGTTTTTGGTTTTAAAAACAATATGGATAGCTGTAATCTTATTAGCACTTATAAACACGATGTATCTTAATGCTTTGAAAAATAATAAAAAAGTAGACATGCTAAAATAAGTAATTATATAGCAATAAAGAAGTATAAAAGAGAGCAATTAATTCTTACTTGCATCTGCGCATAATTAATATTATGTAAAGTTATAAGTAAGGATATCGTAAATACACAAACAGAAGACATTTTCGTGTATTTTAAAATTGGCAACTCTTTTTATACTTTTTATTTTTGCTTTTTTATTTGTTGCAAGTTAATTAAAGTTTTTTACTTTTATAAAGATGCTGAGATCGCAATTCTACGGTCAAGTTCATTATTTTTAATTAATAATCAATGGATCTATTGATTAATTTCTAACAAAATTTAAAGGCTTAAGTGAAATACCATATACATTCAATAACTAGCTAATCAAGCTAATACGCTGATATTTTTACCATAATAATAAATAGATTTAATACAGATTCTCAGACTAAAAATCGGTCTAATTTCATGCTGATTATAGGGATATTCATAGTAAAATGGCATGATCAGCTGATTTAATAATGATTTTAGGGATAGGCATTCGTCATATAAATTTTGCTGAATCATTATTAATGAAATAATCCCTTTAACGACCATATTCTTTATACTTGCTTTCTATAAATGGTAATTAATTAGATAAATTATATTTGCTATGCATTACTTAAAACAATAATTTTAATGATAGCAAGAACTAAGTTCCTATCAAAACAGCTATTTTTGCTGATTTATAAAGTTCGAACAAATTTTATATTTTGTTTTAATTTTCATTCATTCTTTCTTTATAAAAATCCTTATATTATAAAGAATCTCTACGTCTCATAGCTTTTCTAAGCTTTTTTCTTTTATTACTCCACAGTACACTTGCTAATCATCTTTCTATTTTTAATATTCAGCGTTTGATTTTTATTTGAACAATCATAAATTCTTTTAAAGTAAGTCATTATTAATCAACTGAAACCTAAACATAATTGGCTTCAGTTGACAATGAGAGCCCAAAATTCTATTCAAAACAGCCAGATTATCTTCAATTCATTGTTTCAAAATCTATTTATTTTTATCAATTTGTAGCATCACTGTCTTTAATGCTTTTATTTCTCTCCCCTCTCCCAAGAGAATAGGGCAACAAAAAAGGCTAAATCTAGGATAAAATCCTTATTTTAGCCTTTTCGTTTGTAGTACGTACTAAAAATTTTTACTCATATAAACGTTATGCAGTTCTAAATTTGCTGACAACGAAGGCAACAATGATTACCAAAATTACTGCACCTAAAATTGACGGTACAATTGCCATGCCAGCAACTTGTGGCCCCCAGGCACCCAATAAAGCTTGACCTAATGAGGAACCAATTAACCCTGCTAAGATATTAGCAATCCAGTTCATTGATCTGCCATGCCCTGTAAGAGCTCCAGCAATCAAACCAATAACTCCTCCAACAATTAATACCCAAATCCAATGTAGCATTTTGATCACCTTTGCTTTCATTAAAAAAACATCTATATACTTTATTTAGCTAATTAAGCGCTTTTCTTAACTATCTATATTTTATATAATTACAATATTTTTGTCATTAAAGTAATATACGAAATAGCCCTCCTTATACATTTCTTTAGGTTTTAAGTATTATTCTTGACATTTAAAAATTAAAAGTGTCTAAAAAGCATAATATTCTAATTGTAATATCAGTATCTATTTATTTTCATTCAAATTTCTTCACCACGTCTATTATCATACTTGGCTAAGTACTAGCACTTTTTTACTGTTTGCTAGGCCTTTTGAACGTGCATCCCTCTAAGGAAGCATAAACCAAAAAGAATGACATTTAATAATCATTCCATGCTCGACTCTCAATTATTATCCCAATTTTATTGCAATTATTTCTATCTGATTACTACAATATTAATATTTAATCTCAACTATTGCATTTTGGTACCTACCAATGTAATCTATAATATATAAGTTTTAAATATATTAAAAGTGAGAGATATAGATTATTAACTCTCTCCACCAATTATGGAGGAATTAATTTGTTAAAAAAGAAAACATTCGTAAAATTAGCTTGTGCAACTATGTTAGTAAACACTGGGATGAGTCTCCTACCTGCATCCCTCTCTCCTATTAATCCTTCCCATGTACAAGCTTCAGCAACTTCCGTAGCAGCAAAAGAACTAGGGATTGATGTTGCTAGTTATCAAAGTGCGGATTTAACAGCTCATGCCAAAGCCGGATCTCAATTTGCAATAGTCAAAGTTAGTGAAGGTACTAGCTATCGTAATCCAAAGGCTGCCGCTCAAATCAAATCTGCCATTGCTAACGACATGATGCCGATGGGTTATCACTTTGCTACATTTAGTTCTAATGCTTCTATAGCTAAAAGTGAAGCTAAATATGCTGTAGCATCTGCTAAAGCCCTTGGCCTTCCTAAAGGATCCTACTTAGCTTGTGATTATGAAACTGGCAGCGGCAATATAATTACTAACGGTAAGAACGTCACCGCTAAGGCAATCTTAGCCTTTATGGATGAAATTAAAGCAGCTGGCTATCAGCCACTACTTTACGCTAGTTCTTCTGTGTTACAAAATAACATTAATACACCATCTATTATCAAAAAATATCCTAATTCCTTATGGGTAGCAGCATATGCTATATCTGGACGAGTAGATAAGCCTAATTTTAAATACTTCCCTTCAATGGACGGCGTAGCTATCTGGCAATACACTGATAATTGGAAAGGAATGTCTACAGACGGTAATGTAACTATTCTCCCATTATCTATTTCAGGCTCTGCAGTTTCCCAAGCACCTTCTAACTCTAATGCCAAACATACTGGCACAATAATGTATAAGTCCTACGTATATGATGGCAATGGCAAGCGTACCGGCGAAGTTTATAAAGCTTATACATCAGTCAATTACTATGGTGGCAAGACAAAATTAAGCAATGGTAAATCAGCCGTTAAAATTGGCGATAATAAATACATCATGGCAAGCAATATCTTAGGTAACTCACGTATATTTAAGACTGATGCCGATGTTTACCAAAGCAATGGATCACTTAACACCGAGTGGAAAACATTAAAGCAAGGTTCACCTATTAAGACATATGGACCAAAACATTATATTAACAATGAAGCCTACTATAGAGTTGGTAAAAATGCATACGTAAAGGCTGAAAATTTTAAATAATTGAAAAAGGACTAGACGTAATAGTTTAGTCCTTTTTGTTATAAATCAATTATCAGATTTAAGCTTATGTTTCAAAATTAATTTAGTAAATTATTTTTGAATTTTTTAGCATCTTGCATAGATAATATATACAGATAATGATTGTTTTGTCAGTATGGCTATTTCTAGACGGACTGTTAGGTCAATTACTAGGCATATACGCAACTAAAAGTATAGTTGGTGGTATTCTTGAAATAATCATAGCTGGCCTGTTTATTGGCGTTGGAATTGTCTATATTTGCTTAGAAAAAGTCCTTACTTAGGTGGAGATATAACTGGCCTAATTTTGATGATTATCGCAGGCGTTCTAGGAATATTTGGTGGTTTTATATATGCCTGGATGTTTTTGTATGCGGCTATTGCATTAGTAATCGGATTTGGATTTTACATTTGGCATCGTATAATTGGTACTGATGATTAGAAAAAGATATTCAAAATATATAAGAGTGGATTGATTATTAGAAAAGATCAATTCACTTTTTTGTTTTTTTATTAACTATCAATAGCTTAATTTAATAATACTCCCCGCCTTTTTGCATCCCTTAAGTACAAATATGATAAAATTAAACCCATCACTATTAAGTATGAATTGAGGAATTTAAAACATATGCGTAAAAAGAAACTTATTTCATTGTTAAGCTTAAGTATTTTAAGCGTAGCTTTACTTTCTGGCTGTAGCAATTTTGAAAATTGGGAGCTGTCTATGCGCTCTAAAATCGGTGCTTTACCATTGACAGTTTCCACTTATGATTCAAATGGACAAAAGATCGATCAAATTAAGGCAAAATCTGTTAATATTCATACAGATAAAAAGATGTCTCAAAAAGACAGCAATGGTAACGAAAAATCTAGCGTAATTGACATTGATTACGGTCACAACAGAATGATTCACGTAGGCTCCACTCTTATTGCCTATGAAGGACTAAAGAATTACGAAGATGAATTTAATAAGCATGTTAATATCAATGATCAAAACAAGGCTGTTCCACTATTAAATACTATGTATCAAAATTTTAAAAATGACTGGAATGGTGATGCTAAAGTAGTTATGATTAGAAGCCAACTAGGGATGCCAATTGCTGTATTCACTGGTAAAAACGTTTCTATCCATAAAAGTGATATGAAGAATGCTACCCAGTTTGTAATTGATGGTCATCGTCTTGTTGCTTATAGAGCTGATTACACTATTTATCCAATAGCTAGTTTAAAGAAATAATATATTAAAAAAGCGCCTCACACATGAGACGCCTTTTTAATTGATCCATCTAAAGATTGTAAAGCCATTTTGCCTTTTATTAAATTGGATCTTCAAGCACTATTATTCCTTAATTAAAGTATTGAAAGCTTCATTAGTAGCTACAATATCACCCATAACCTGGTTAACCCAATCGTTGAGTTTATCGTTATCATAGTTTTCAAGACCACCTTCAGTATCTCCAATATCAGCAATACCATTATTAAAGTCTACCATTTCAGTGATTAATCTTTCTGCAAAATCTTTAGTTGTACCGGCAAAATTATCCGCAAAGGTATCAACGTTACCATAAGCATCTGTGATATCACTAAAAGTTTGTACCATCTTGCCAAAAGTATCGTTCAAATTATTAACGTCTTCTTGAGTTGGTACAGTTAATTCTTCATTTTCATTATTAAGCTGCTCATCCAAACGAACACCGATATCATTTAATACTAAATGACCATCATACAAACGATTTAATAATTTAATACCACTTGGATTTTTAGCTTGAAAATTTACATCAATTTCTTCTGTCATAATTTTTCCTCGTCTTATATAATCTTCGTCTTTATTGTACAATTTTTATACATGAAATTTCAAAAACAATATTTTAAACTAAATTAACATTAAATATAAATATTTTTTGAAAATTTGGCGTTTAAGACTTGATCATTAGATTTAATCATCTTAAAATAAATACTTGAAAGGTAAGTTGTACCATACAAACAACACTGTCTAATAATACAGATTGTTTAGCTTGATGTTAAATGCCTATATTATATAGATAAACATAATCAAAGTTACTATAACTGGAATGCTGAAGGGTTGCTACCGGCGTTGCTAGTATTCCAGTTATAGTGACGTGGTTTATTCCATTCTTTAAATATTTATGAACAATTTTTTACAATAATACTATAGATATTATCGTTTGAGTTGAGAAAAGTAATTAAAGCTGGGATTTTTAATATTCACCTATCTCCAAAGATAGGTGTTTTTTATTGCCTTTTTCTATGATACAATTATTTAAACATTTGTTCGAGTAAGGAGAAAATATGGAATCTACTAAGTATCTTAGCTTAATTAAAACTGAACTAGATAATATGCCAGACTTTGTTAAACAATATAATTTAGGTACTAATCACTCATTAACAACCACCTATCAATATTTAACCGAGATACGTCGTTTTTTTAATTGGTTACGTCAAGAAGGCATCTCTACTGCAAAAGATAATCAACATATCTTACCAGATACTTTAGCAAATTTACGGCGAAATGATATCATGTTGTACATTGATAACTTAGGCCACACTAAGAATAAGCAAGGACACTTGAACTCCCCCACTACTATTAATCGTTCTATTAATGCCCTACGCTCTTTATTTAAATTTTTGACCATTACATCAGATAATAATAATGGTGAGCCCTATTTTGAGCGCAACGTAATGCTCAAAATTGAGTCTTTAAATGATACTAAAACATTAAATTATCGTGCTCACGTTTTAGAATCACACATGTACACTGGAAACCTCAAATTCGAATTTCTTAAATTTATTAATCATGACTATGAAAATAAATGCAATAAGCAAGCTAAACCTGGTTTCAAGATGAATAAAGAAAGAGATATGGCCATTATTGCTTTAATTTTAGGGACAGGAATTCGAGTTTCTGAGTGTGCTGGCGTAGATATGCAAGATTTGAATATAAAGGACGCAGTTTTAGATGTCACGCGTAAAGGCGGACAAAAGGATAGTGTCCCTATTGCTGAATGGACTCTAAACTATATTAAAAATTATAAAAAAATCCGAACTGAGCGTTATATGGCCGATTCTAAGCAAACGGCTTTCTTTCTAACAAGATGGCACAATAAAACAAAACGCATGACTACTAATGCAATTGAAAAAATGGTTAGCAAATATTCAGCCAGCTTTGGTCATCCTCTTACCCCTCATAAATTGCGCCATACATTAGCTTCTGAATTGTATGCTGTTACTAAAGATCAAGTTTTAGTAGCACAGCAATTAGGTCAAAAAGGAACAACTGCCACAGATTTATATACTCACGTAGATCAAAAGAAGCAGCGAGCAGCATTAGATGCAATTTCTAATGATCATCAAAATTTAAATGAAACTAAATAATAAAACAGCACCAAACTATATAAAAATGGTGCTGTTTTTAATATGTTTAGCAATAACAAAAGTGTTATTGCTGATTGCTCCATAAATAATAGTAAATTTATTATTATATCCATAACTGCAACTATAACAATTTTACTATTAATATTAAATAATAAAAAAGACACTGTTTTTTAGTTTAACAGCGCCTCTTTTATTATTTAGTTAAATCTAATTTATCAATGTCTATCATCCATGCAATCGCAATAGATTTTTCACCTAAGTGTGTAGCAATTACAGGACTGAATTCAGCCACATCCACCGGCTTATCTGGGAAGTTAGTATTAATAAACTCTTTTATGTCTTCTGCTCGTTTGAGGTCATTAGAATGAAATACGAATAAACGTAATCTATCCTTATAAGGTAATTCTGCAGTTTTTTCTAAAGTAAGTTTCTTAACCTTGGCAACAGCACGCTTTAAAGATCTGATTTTATCAAAAGCAACAATTTTACCATCATCATTAAATGTTAATAATGGTTTTATTTGCAGCATAGTACCAATAAACGCACCTGCGTTGCTTAAACGACCGCCTCTGCTTAAATTCTTAAGATCATCAACTACAAAATATTCATCGATTGTCTTTCGAATTTCGTCCAGTTTCTTTAAAATAGCTTCTGGTTCCATGCCATTCTTAATCATTCTAGCAGCAGCTAATACCAAATAACCTTGTAATCTTACGGTCATTTTAGAATCATAAGGATATAGATTATATTCCGGATTATTATGAGCCATGTTTACCATGTTTTGATAAAATCCAGAAATACCACTCGATAAAGTAATAGCAATGATAGCCTCATAGCCTTCTCCATGAAGCTTATTGCATAATTCAATCATTTGACCCATGCTTGGTTGTGAAGTCTTAGGAAAAGCTGCGCCTTGCTTTTGTAGTTCAAAAAGTTGCGCAGAAGTAATATTAACTCCTTCTAAGTATTCCTTGTCGCCAACGATGACGGGAATCGGAACCACATTAATATTATTGTCCTTAACTTCTTGTTCAGTTAAGACACTAGTACTGTCAGTAACTAATGCGATTTTCAATTTATTTCCCCTTCCCAATTTCTTTAATTATATAATACAGAAGAATTATAGCATAAAACCATTAATTACACACCTATTGCAAGTCGTCTAATGAGGAAGAAGCTTGTGCAATTTCGTAAAGTTGCTTAACAAACAGACTAGAAGCATCAGAATCCAAAGATATAAAAAGAAGACTTTCAATTTTACTAAGTGTATTCTTTAGTTCTTCTGCTTTCTTTATACCTTCTGAACTTAATTTCACAATCTTACTTGAATCTTTTTCAGATCGTGTAATTTCTATAAGGCTCTTTGTCTTTTTTTGTTGAAGCTGACGACTTAAGGTAGATAAAGAAATATTAAGTGCTTCAGCTAATTTCCCCATGGCTAAAGCTTTATTATTTGTGTCATCAAAAAAAAGCAAAATTCTAGTTTGTGAAATATTCAGGCCACACTTGTGATTTATTTCTTTTTTTATTTGATCTGCAATAGTGCTAAAAAATAATACATCCATATACAAAGTCCTTTTTCTCCAAATTAGATTACTATAACTGTATTTTATCATTTAATAATCTATTTGATAATACCGTTTCCAAACTATATTAGATATATAGTGTTGTGTGAAACATTAAATATTAAAACTTTAATACTAATGTTAATTATAACTTTGATATGTCATTTTGTATTTATATTAGTTTTACCTAATTATTAATGTGTATTATTTTTAGCTTATAGTTGATAACTCTAATAATTTTAGAATATTGAATTTTATTGTTATAATATTAAACGTATTTTGAGGTGATGTATTATGGCATTTGATGGATCATTTATCCATAGTTTATTACAAGATTTAACCCCTACTCTAGTAGGAAGTCGTTTATCAAAAATTTACCAACCCTTTGATCAAGACTTAGTTTTAATCTTTAGAAAAAATCGAAAAAACTACCAATTTTTAATTTCAGCTAATGCACAATATCCAAGGATGTATTTAACTGAACAAACAATTAACAACCCTGATAAAGCTCCTATTTTTGTAATGGTATTACGTAAATACTTAGAGGGCTCTGTTTTACAATCTATTGATCAAGTAGGTTTAGATCGAATTACTAATTTCCATTTTAGTAATCGCAATGAATTGGGTGATGAAATCGAATTAGTTCTTTCCGTAGAATTAATGGGTCGTCACAGTAACGTGATTCTCTACAATCAAAAAGATAATCATATCATCGACTTATTAAAGAGAATTAATCCTGATGAAAATAGAGCTCGTATTTTATTACCAAAAGCGAAATATGAGTTACCTCCATTGAAGCCAGGAATAAATGGATTAACTTTGTCTGAAACTGAATTTAAACAACTTAGCAATGAAAATGATGCTAAAAGTTTAGCTAAGCAAATGGATGGTTTAGATAAAGATGATCGAAGTGAACTATTGGGGTACTTAGAAGATGAATACAGCTATTCTTCCTTTAAAACGTTTTTCAATCAGTTCGACAATCCACGCGCATTTGTTTTAAAGACTCCTAATAATAAGAGAAAAATCTTTTGTTATTTGCCTTATCATCTAGATCTTGAAAAGGAAAGCTCTAATCCTGACCTTAACAAAGGACTTGATGAATTTTATGAATATCAAGCTAATCGTGATTGGGTAAAACAACGCGCTAGTCAAGTAGAACGCGTGGTTAAGAATGAGCAAAAAAAGCTAAGCAAGAAAATCAAGAAATTAAAGAAACAACTCGATCTTGCTGAAAACTCAGAAGGATATCGTATTAAGGGTGAAATTTTAAACGCAAATTTAAATCAAGTGAAGCCAGGAATGACTACAGTTTCCCTGCCTAACTACTATGAAAACAATGCACCTATTGCAATAAAATTAGACCCTGCCCTTTCACCAGCACGCAATGCTCAAAAATATTTTACTCGATATAAAAAATTGCGCGATTCCATTAAACATGTTAATCAGCAAATCAAAATAGCCGAAGAAAATTTGCGCTATTTTGATTCTATTCAAACTGCTATCGATAATGCGGATCCGCAGGATATTGATCAAATTAATGATGAGTTAATCAATCAAGGATATATTCGAAAACAAAAGAAGAATAAACGAAAAAATAAAATTACAGAACGTAATCTGAATGAATTTAAACTTTCTTCTGGTAAACATGTTTTAGTTGGTAAAAACAATTATCAAAATGATTGGTTAACTTTAAAAAAGGCTAACAAATCTGATTACTGGTTCCATGTTAAAAATATGCCAGGATCTCACGTGATTTTACGAGATGATCAACCATCTGAAGACGATATTAAAGAAGCAGCTGAAATCGCAGCATTCTTTTCTAAGGGCAAAGACTCTGCCCATGTTCAAGTAGATTATGTACAAGACAAACGTGTTAAAAAGCCTAATGGTGCTAAACCCGGATTTGTAATTTATACTGGTCAAAACTCTATTGAAGTCACTCCAGTAGAGAAAGAAATTATGGCAATGAAAGTCAATAAAAAATAAGCATGCCTCTTAAACATGCTTATTGCGAAAGCTAAGTTATTTGAATAAACTTAGCTTTTTTATTTTAAATTGGTTGTGTAGTTAACGCTAGTGATTCTAATACATCTAAAATTAATTCAGCGGTTTCAATACTTGAAAATACCGGAATATGAGTATACAAAGCCTCATCTCTTATTCGTAATGCATCTTCACTAGCCGCATCAGAAAGATTAGTAATATTTACTACCATTACAATTTTATGTTGTCGGATTTTTTCTAGTAAATTGCGAGGATTATTATGGACTTTTTCTACAACTCCTGTAGTAATCCCAGCTTCCGCAAACATATTCGCAGTTCCTTCGGTTGCAATTAACTTAAAGCCCAATCTATCAAATCGACGAGCCAATTCTGTCACTCGATTTTTATCTTCATCTCTAACTGAAATAAAAATTGTCCCATAACTAGGGATGTGTAAATCACTAGCTTCGTATCCTTTGTATAATGCCTTAGCTAAATGAGTATCTCGCCCCATTACTGAACCAGATGATTTCATATTAGAATCAAATGTATTGCCACTACTATAATTAAGGAAAGAAAATACTGGCATTTTAATATGAATAAAGTTACTTGTATGCCATAGTCCATTGGGATAGCCCAAATCTTGAAGGTTATGACCTATCAAGACTTCCGTAGCGCAGGCAGTAATATCTTTATTCAAAGACTTAGACAAAAACGCTACGTTATGACCTGCATATGGCTTAATTTGTAATAAATATAATTCATCATTTACCAACAAATAATGTAAGTTAAAGATTCCTCTTGTTTGTAATACTTTTATCAATTTAATCGATTGTTGTTCAATCTTTTTTTGTTGTTCTAATGATAAATTTTGAGGTTTAATAACCGCTATTGAATCTGATGCATGTGAACCTGTTTGCTCTAAATGTTCAATAATACCAGGTAAAGTGACATTCTTACCATCCGAAATAGCTGTTACTTCATACTTATTCCCTTCAATAAACTGAGACACGGTGATTTGATCTACCTGATTTTCAGCTAAATATCTTTTAATTGCTGGAATATCATAAACTACAGCGGATTTTAATTTATTCTCTTTATTCATGCCCCCAATTAAAATTGGAAAATCATATTGATCAACAAATTCAAATACAGCATTAGGATTTGTAGTTTTCAGAGATGGTACTCGTTTTAAATCGGTCAGGGGATGATTTAATAATTCCGTAATCATATCACGAGGATCTTTAGTCTCCCATTGACCTATTATATGAAGACCATTTTCTTCCAATTGCTTACTTAATGCACTTACTCTTTTACCTGAAAATTGTAAAAGTACATCTTTAATATTTTCTCTTTTAGCAATAGTTAAAATATTTTCTAATGTAATTGATTCAAAATATACTCGATCGATATCCTTATATCTAGAAGAAACAGATTCATCATTATTTGAAAGCAAAACTGTAACATAGCCATTATTATGTAAAGTCTTTGCTGCATGAGCAATCATATAGTCAAATTCACTAGTCACAGATACTTGTAAAGGCAACATACCTAAAATTAATATCTTTTTATCTGCCGCTAAATCTTTAGCTTCATTTTGAACATCATATGCGCCATAGTAAGCACACACATTAGGCCGATAAACTCCAGCCGAACCGTCTATCTTTAAAAATGATGGTTCTAAATTATATTTACTAATTAATGATCGTACTTCCTCTACAGAAATATTTAATACCTTAGCAAGCAATGGATTAAAAAAGCCGTAATCTTTAGCTTCTCTTACTAAATCTAAAGTTAAATGCTCCTTATTTTGCACTAGTTTATTAATGATTGTGACAATATGAAGAAGCTTTTGATAATAAATTGGATGAAGGCCTGTAATTTCTTGTAATTCACTAAAAGGAATATTTTCTTTAATAGCTGCTAGTAATTTAATTAGATGTAATTCATCGGGATGCTTAAGATCTTCAATTATTTCTTCATATGTTTTCCGGCTCTCTTCTACAAAAGCAGCCCAGCCCAAGTCAAGATTAGTAGTTGCATCTAAACCTTTCAAAAACGCTGTTTCAAAATTACGTCCTACGCCCATTGCTTCGCCACTGGCTTGCATTCGATTATTCAACTGATAATGGTTATAACCTGAACCAGTAAATGACCAATAAGGTATTTTAATCGCTATTGCATCTAAAGTAGGTTCAATAGAAGCATTTAATCCTGATAATGGATCGGTTATTTCATTTAGTCGATAACCAATAGCTACTTTACTTACTACATAACCCACATCATACATGCCAATTCGTTGAGCCCAAACAGAACTACGAGTTAAACGAGGACGGATCGTCAATAATTTTGACTTAATTTGGGTGCCATGATGTTTAATAGCAAAATGAAAACTAGTAAAACCAACAATTTCCAAATTATCTACAATTCGTCTAACTGATTCTCTCAATTCTTGAATATGATCATTATTTAAAGTTAAAGACGGCATTACTATAGCTGAATCACCAGAATTTATTCCCACTGGCTCTATCGAACCAGCAAAATTAGTAAATACTAAATTGCCATCCTTATCACGTATTACATCAACAATAACTTCTTCCCAAGCTGAAAGATCCTCCGTTAATCGATAATTTTTCCATGTAAAATTATCAGTTTGTCTTTCTTCTTTAAAATAGGTCACTAAAGCTTCTTTAGTCTTAAATCGTAAATGTTCATTATGAACATAACGATTATACTTAGTAACTAATACTGGAAAAGTAACTTTGGAAAGTAAATTATCCATAGCACCATTCATATTGTCTTGAGCATTTTGATTTAATTCCCAAGACTCACTAGTATCAATTCCTAATTTATTTAAAAGCTCTGTTCTTTTTTGCTGATTACCCATCTGCAAGATACGAGAATTCAAAGTTAGCAACTGAATGCCCATTTGCTCTAAAATTCCATCTTGCAATAATTTATGAGCAACTTTTAATCCATTAGTTGAACCGTACGCAGTAATAATCGCATCTGGTTCTTCCATACGTAAAATTCGCTTAAGAAAATCTAATGTCATCGGCTCTAGATATACGGTAACATTGGACTTTTTATCCGTGGAGATAGTTGCTGGATTAGGATTAACCAATATAACTTGTATTCCTTCTTCGGTTAAGGCATCAATAGCTTCTGTAGCCATTAAGTCCATCTCAGCTACGCTACCAATCAAAGTAGGACCTGATCCGATAATTAATACTTTATCTAAATCATTTTCTAACGGCATAATTTACTCCATCATTTGTAAAAAATAATCGAAAATTTCATCTGCATCATGGGATCCTGGGGCTCCCTCTGGATTAAAAGCGGTTGCTACTATCTTGTCTTTGATATTCCAAAATCCTGCATTTAATTCACTATGAAGATCAAAATATTCACGATTCATATTCATTTTTACGCTGTCAGGTAATACTAATTGATCAATATTCATTGAAGTCTGCCAAATTGCATTAGTATTTTGCTCAATTACTGGATAATTAATTCCATTGAATTCCTGAGGTAACTGAACCAATTCAAAGTCTAAATAATCACTTAACACTAAGAAACCTAATCCAATTCCTAAGATTGGATATTTGCCATAAAAATGATCTAAAATCGGAGCAATTTTATCAACTATTTCCTCCGGTTTACCTGGTCCATTTGAAATAATGATTCCTTCAGGACGTAAGTTCTCAACATCCAGCGGACTAACATTATAAGGTAAAACGGTTGTGTTTACTTTTCTAAGAGACAAAGCTCTGAGCATAGAGTGCTTTAATCCTAAATCTAAAACTGCAACTGTTTTACCTACATTTGGGGATGCATAAGCATTTTTAGTTGAAACCATTGCCGATTTATTTTTAGGCAGAACTAATGCTTTAATTTGATCAAAAGCGTGTTCATCATTAGTATCCATGATTGAGGCCTTAATAGTTCCTTCTTCGATCAAACGATGAACAAGCGCACGGGTATCTACCTTAAAAATGGCAGGTATCTTTTTTTCTTTTAAAAACGAACTAAGATCTTCAAAATTTTCACTATCAGAAATATTCAAAGCAATATCATTAGCAATTATTCCCTTAACAGTAGGATCAATACTTTCATAGTCAATTGCATTGATCCCATTATTGCCGATCATTGGCGATGTGAAAACTAGAATTTTTCCAGCATTAGTAGGATCAGTTAATGCTTCTTGATAACCAAAATTAGTAGTTTGAATTGCTAATTCTCCGGTGGAAATAATACTTGCGCCAATACCTTCACCAGCAAAAGAGCTGCCATCTTCTAATATCAAATAACGTTTCATTTTTATTCACTTGCTTTTTCTAATTGGGCTAACATATCCTGAAATATCTTAGGTGGTTCAACAGTGAATTCTAGCCATTCTCCTGTCCGGGGATGCTTAAAGCCTAAAACTTTAGCATGCAAAAACTGGCCGTTCCCTTTTAAAGTTTTGCGTGGACCATATAATGGATCTCCCGCAACTGCATGTCCAATATAATCTAAATGTACTCTGATTTGATGAGTTCGTCCTGTCTCGAGTTGACATTGAATTAAACTATAGCCTTTGAATTGTTTGAGTACCTTAAAATGTGTAATAGCTTTTTTACCATTTTCTACCACTGCCATCTTCTTGCGATCATATGGATTGCGGCCAATTGGAGCATCAATGACACCATTTTCTTCACTAAAATTACCATGAACAATGGCCCAATATATTCTTTTGTTTGTCTTATGCGCTAACTGATCTTCAAGTAATTCTCTTGCTTGAGCATTCTTAGCAATCATCAACAAACCTGAAGTATCCTTATCAATTCGATGTACAATCCCAGGTCTAAAACCTTCGGGAGATTGTGCCAAATCTTTTGTGTGATAAAGAAGTGCATTCACCAAAGTATGATCAGGATGTCCTGGTGCGGGATGCACCACCATGCCCTGTGGTTTATTTACTACAATTACATCGTCATCTTCATAAACAATATCAAGTGGAATATTTTCTGGAACAACATCCATTGGTTTTACCGCTGGAACATTAATTTCAATTTTGTCGCCTGCTTGAATTTTATAAGATACTTTCTCTGCTTTTTGATTAACTAGGATTTCTTTTTCTTTAACTAATTCTTTTACTCTAGTTCTAGACAAATCAGGTACTTGCTCTGAGATAAATTTATCTAAACGTCCGTGCTCATCTTTAACTTGTAATAAATATTTTTTAGGCATTTTTATCATCCTTATCTGCAAAGAAAATTAAGTAAATAAATATAATGAGCACACCAGTGGTAATAGCAGAATCAGCAATATTAAAGATGTTAAAATTAATGAAATCAAGTTGAAGCATATCAACTACATACTTTAAATGAAGTCGATCAATGAAATTACCGATAATACCACCTAATACTAAGGCTAATCCCACGTCAAACAATGCATTTTTATACTTTTTATTGAACAAAAAATATAAACAAACTGCAATGGCAATAACGCTGATAGCGTAAAATAGCCACATTTGACCAGTTAAAATATTCCAAGCTGCACCATCATTTTGTAAATAATTAAATGATAAAATTCCTGGAATAATCTGATGAACTTCACCAACGGTATAATTGCTTACAATATAATTTTTTAATCCTTGATCTGCTAAAACTACAAATAATGAAATAAATAAATATAAAAATTGCATCTTTTATTAAAATAACCCACTAATCTTGCCATTATTATCAACATCGATATCCAAAGCTGCAGGATGCTTAGGCAAGCCTGGCATATCCAATACATGTCCCGTAGTTACAACAATAAAACGAGCACCATTTTTCAAACTGATTCCTTTCACATGCAACTTGAAGTCAGTTGGAGCACCTAATTGCTTCTTATCATCGCTAAACGAATATTGTGTCTTAGCAATAATTACTGGCAACTTTTCCTTGCCTAACTTGGTTAGCTCATTAATTTGTTTATCAGCCTTTTCTGTATATTCCACTCCGCTAGCATGATAAATTTTAGTAGCTACCTTTTCAATTTTGGTTTTGACATCGTCATCTTCATCATAAGTTGATACTACTTTAGCCTTACCAGAATCGGCTAAATCAATTACTGTTTGTGCAGCTTCAATTCCGCCTTTAGAGCCATCATCATGGTAAGTAACTACCTCAGCTGGAATATCTTGTTCTTCAACTAACTTTTTAAGCAAATCAAGTTCTGCCTCAGTATCTGTTGCAAATTGATTAATTAACACAACCACCGGCACATTATATGAACGCATATTATTCATATGACGCTCTAAATTCTTAAATCCAGCCTTCAAAGCAGCAAGATTTTCTTCATCCAGATTGTCGGTCTTTCCTAAAGCTTGATATTTAAGCGCACGAACAGTTGCAACAACAACCGCTGCATCTGGCTTTTTGTCCAAGTGGTTAGATACAAAATCCATAAACTTTTGACCACCGAGATCACTACCAAAGCCTGCCTCAGTTAAAACATAATCGCTTAAATGTAGGGCAAGATTAGTAGCAATAACCGAGTTAGCCCCATGTGCAATATTTGCAAACGGACCACCATGAACTAGTGCAGGAGTATGCTCAAGCGTTTGAACTAAATTTGGCTTTAATGCATTAGAAAGTAATGCAGCAATTGCACCTTGAAAACCGAGTTGCTTAACATAAACTGGTTGATCATCTTTGGTATAACCAACAAGCATATCACCAATTCTAGCTTTCAAATCATCAATATCTGTTGCTAAACATAAAATAGCCATCAATTCATTGGCTACAGTGATTGCAAAACTTGATTTATGCTCAACGCCATTAAACTTAGAGCCTTGCCCAACTGTAATATTTCTCAAAGCACGATCATTAACATCTAAACCGCGTTTCAAAAGAATTCGTTCTGGATCAATATTTAAACTATTATCCTGATAAATATAGTTATCTACTAATGCAGCTAATGTATCAATCGCTGCAGTTAAAGCGTGCATATCACCAGTAAAGTGTAAATTAATGTCTTCCATCGGAATAATTTGTGCCATACCACCACCGGTTGCACCACCTTTAAGTCCAAAAACAGGACCCATTGATGGTTCACGCAGAGCAATCATTGTATTTTTATGCAATTGATTATTGATAGCATCACCTAAACCAATAGTAATAGTAGATTTTCCTTCTCCAGCTGGTGTTGGCGAGATAGAAGTTACTAAAATTAACTTTCCTAATTTTTTGTTTTGGGAAATGCGATTAATAGCTTGCCAATTGATCTTAGCCTTATCATAACCATATGGTTCTAGATCATCTTCTTTTAAATTAACCTTTGCGGCAATTTCATTAATTGGTAACTCTTTAGTTTCTTGTGCAATTTCAATATCTGATTTCATCTATGCTTATTCTTCTTTCTTGAAAAAACTAAAACAGAATAGCTTTGAAATTCACTTTTTAATCGATAAATTTCAAATATACGCCATTTTGCAATTAAAACTGGTTTACTTACCTTAATTTGAGTTCTGTATGGCAATTTAAGTAAATATTTATTTTTACTATTTTCGAAAAATGAATACAACCATGTATACACTAACAAAACAATAAAAATGAATCCGACTACCATTCCAGGAATATTAATTGCTTTATTTCCTTCATAACCCAAAATAAAAGCTGTCAACAGAACGATTAAAAGCCATGAGTAATAAATTACTCCAATTGTTCCTAAAAATATAAAATGCCGTTTAGATTTTAGAATTTAGATCACACCCTACATATCATTTATTCCTTTTCTTATTGTATCAAAAACCATCAAAATAAGAGAGTACGAAATAAATCATACTCTCTTTATTTATCAATATTTTATTTTTACTTGTAAATTACTATGATCACTGGTGTCATACAGAGTCTCTAAATATAGCCTATATTCAGGATGATGTTTAATTAACACTTGATAGGCCTTTGAAGAATGAATTTTATTCAATTCACTCGCCTTAATATGATTATGCCCAGTGAAAAAGTGATAATTCATCCAGCCAAACAATTTACCCATTGCTCGAACTAAATCTATATCGTCATGATATTTATTCAATTCACTCTGCATCATATCCGCAGAGATACTGCCTAATTGTAGATTCTTTAAATACTTATGAAAATGTTCTAAGGTATAATTTTCTTTTTCTTGGTCTGTCAGGTATCTTGTCATATCAAAATTACGTCTTACATATGTAATATGACGTGAATGAACGCGCACAACCCCATATCCTTGATCATTAGAACAAAAACTTGAAGTTACTACTTCAGTTGTAGGAGTTGTTTCTTGGGGACCTATAATATTTTGAGCATGAATGTGACCACTGAAAGCTAGTTTAACATTATATTGACTGCAAAGCCGCCTTAATTCAACTGCATCATCAACCACATATCCTTTATTTACAGCAGGATTATGAGCATATAAATTATGATGCATAAATAAAATCGGACGAAGTTGATTTTTCTCCGCATACTGTAGCTGTTTTTTAATCCATTTAAGTTGGGATTTGCCGATCATTCCTCGCGTATGCGGAGCGGCCGTCGTTTCTTCTTTACCATATAAGTTGGAATCTGCCAATATCAAAAAATATTGTGGATTTAATTGCACACTATATGCCAAAGAACTATCATCCGTATCAACTGCTTGACGATAGGATTTAGCAAAAATTGAACGCCAAAACATTGGGCTAATTTCACCTGCATAAAATTGCTTTTTACCACGAAATTCTCTAGCCCAACCATCAAAAATATCGTGATTTCCTGGTATAACTAATACTTTCGTATGTTTTAATGGTCGAAAGATTTCGGCAAATTTTTCAGCTGATACTCTTTCACCATTAAAAGTAATATCGCCTGTGACAATAATTGCTGCAGGCTTTTTTCTTTGTGCCATTCGCATAAAAGCTGTTAGAGCAGTCTCTTGATAATATAAGTCCTTACCTTGACTAGTTTTTTGCATTTGTGAAAAAGCTTGTCCTTCATCATGCAAACTGTTTGCAATCAAATGCGTATCAGAAATTACCCAAAATTCAGTATTAAGATCCTTCGTAATCATTTTTTATCTTCTGTTTGCCCAATATTGATAGAAATCTACTCTTAAATTACCATTAAACAGCTTACGTTTCTTAGTAGCCCTTGCTCCAAAACATTTTTCAAAATTAGGATCAGCTGTTAAATAATATTGACTAAATGAGTCTAGTGGACGTAAAACTTCACCCATTTGCTTATATAATTCTTCAGCAGATTCTCGATCCTTAAGACGTTTACCATAAGGCGGGTTGGCAATAATAATTCCATTTTCTAAGTCAGTAGTAAAGTCTTTGACCGCTACTTGCTTAAAACGAATATCTTGTAAAACCCCTGCATTATGAGCGTTTAACTTAGCAACCTCAAGTACAGATTGATCAATATCACTAGCCCAAATAGGAGCGTCTAATGGTTTGACCTCTGCCTTAGCTTTTTCTAATGCAGATTTATGTAAATCGTGATTAAACCAATCGAAATTATCAAAAGCAAATTTTCGCCATGTTCCTGGTGCAATGTTTTTAGCAATTAAAGCCGCTTCAATTGCTAAAGTACCAGAACCCGTCATTGGATCAATCAGGGGATGCGTTCCATTATACGGGGTCAATTTTAATAAACCTGCCGCAAAGTTTTCCTTTAATGGTGCGCCACCATGTTCTACTCTATATCCACGCTTAAAAAGACTTGCTCCAGTAGTATCCAAGGAAATACGAGCAATATTTTTATAAATGTGGACATCCAATGGATATTCACTACCAGTTTCTGGCAAGAAGCCACGTCTATGATATTGATCAATCATCTTATTGACGATAGCTTTCTTTACGATCGATTGTACATCTGGTTCAGAGTGAAGCTTCGACTTGACTGCACGACCTTGCACAGGAAACTTAGCATCTACTGGCAACAAATCTGCCCAGTTGTAATCATAAACTTCATTAAATAGAGTATCAAAATCGGTTGCTCTAAATTCTTTTAACAAGATTTTGATTCTATCTGCAGTTCTTAACCACAAGTTAGTCTTTACAATATCTTCTTGGGTTCCCTTAAAAAACACACGTCCATTTTCGACTTTGGTCTTGTAACCCATACTTTGTAATTCTTTGTTTACAACGCTTTCAAAACCAGCGCCCATAGTTGCGTATAGTTGATATTCTTTCATTATTTCTCTTTCGTTAATTAAAAATAAAAAAAGAGCTGGACTCAAGCCCAACTCTGCCAATGTGAATCTCTATAAGCCACGTTTTGTTCCAGTAATTCTGGCAAAAATTACCTTCAGTAGTCATCTATCTTTATTGTCAAAGACAATAACCTGGTCTTTAGTTCATTTTCTTAGACCAAGACTCCCCCACCAAATTTGGGTTTCACGCTCGCAGGGTTTACCTCGTTCCACCAAAATCATTTCTAATTTTGCTTCGTCACTGTGGCACTTTTCAGGATAGTCATGCATGTCTTAAAGATTTAGCATTTTTTCCGCCGTAAGAGTTAAAAACTCTTCTCCAGCTTATTGAGCTGAATACGATCACTACAAGCATCGCAGCCTGTGCGTGCGTGGACTTTCCTCAGCTAGCATATAGCTAGCCGCGCCTACTCAAGATCCACACCGTTAACCATTATAGCAAAAATTAATGCTTTACACCATAAACATGTTGTTCAAGATTATAAACTTTTCTTTCTAAAGTTGAAATTCGTTGAATAATGGCCATGTTAGTTGAAATTTCGCCCTGATTATCATCATTATCATCCGCAAAATTAGGAACTGAGGCAGTTCTTCTATGAGTTGGGGTGTAAGTTTTTACTTTATCTTCCTTCTCTGTTTCAACTGTCTTCTTTTCCTTTTGTCTTTCGTCCATTATTTGACGTTGAAGTGTGCCAATTTGTCCATATAAATCTTCAATAATTTGTTGAAAATTCTCATAATCTGAAATAACTTCATCCAAATAAGCATCTACTTCGTCTGGATCATAACCTTTTACTTTACTTCTAAATTGCTTTTTTAGTATGTCTTGTGCAGATAGTTTAATATCATTTAAATTTGCCATTCTACTGACAACTCCTTTACATTCATTTTTATTTTAGCAAAAAGATAGCCTAGGTAAAACCAAGATTTCCATTTTTATAAAACTTTAAAATTATTCGGAGAAATAATTCTGTCGATGAGTCTCTTGATATTCTTCCGCTGCATCTTGTAAATCATAAAAATCAATTAAATCTAATGGATATTCTTTAGTTTCTTGGTACTTTTGAATTAAATTATAATCATATTTTGGTTTGCCGGGATGCTCTGGGTCATAAATCATCAAAGCTCTATCAGTATGTTGAACCATAAAATTTTGATAATTACGTAATTGCACCGAATTTTGATAAGGTAGATTAGAAGTTGAAGCAAAAAAGTCGACGCGTTCTTTTAAGTTTAAAAACTTAGACTGATTATTTTCATTCCAGCGATCAGCAAACTTCTCATACGGGATCATAATAGAAGTTCGCACAGGAAACTTTTGACCCAATTCTAGTCCTACTTCTGCCGCCCATTGCTCGATTCCTAAATTTGCTCCCGTAATAATCCAGTCCAACTGGTCCTCTTCAAGCAAACTCTTAAAATAATTTCTTAAAGCGTACTTAATAACAGTAATTTTAGGGTCTTTATCACCAAAAACATTTAATTCATAACTACGATAACCAGTTACCCATAAACGCTGCATTAAAAGCCCCCTATATTCAAAAATCTAGTCTTTATTGCTATAATGCTAACAGGAGTGAAGTCAATGGTCAAATATCCAAGCGGCAGTTTAGCTGCATTTAGAAAACCTATTAAAAAGAAAGAAAATAGTACTCGTCGTCCATATACTCACCGGAAAGGCGTTAACTTTTCTGATCGTGGAATGACACTTGAACAACAAATTAATGAATCTAATAAATACTATTTGACTGAGGGTATTGCCGTAGTTCATAAGAAGCCTACCCCCATTCAAATTGTTAAGGTTGATTATCCTAAACGCTCTAAAGCTGTTATTCGTAAAGCTTATTTTAGACAAGCCTCAACTACTGACTATAACGGCGTTTATAAAGGATATTATCTTGATTTCGAAGCTAAAGAAACCAGAAATAAAACCAACTTTCCTTTAAAGAACTTTCATGAGCACCAGATTTTTCATTTGAGCGCATGTTTGAAGCAAAAAGGAATTTGCTTTACAATTATTAGATTCGCTAGTTTGGAACGATATTTTGTCACTCCAGCTAGCTTTGTAATTAATGCTTGGAGAGAAAAGGATAAAAGTTCTATGACTTTAAAAGAAATCGTGGACAATTCCTATGAAATCAAAAGCGGTTTTCGTCCTACACTACCTTATTTAAAAGCAGTTGATAAATTTATTGCAGATAGGGAAAGATAATCATGACAGAAAATAATATGAAACGTGAATCACGTAGAAATTATCATAAACGAAGGTCGATTAAGAATAGTTTAGGTATCAAAATCATTAAATGGTTTTTTCTAATAGTTTTGCTATTGATTGTTTCAGGTATTGGGCTATTTGCTTTTTATGCAAAAGATGCACCTAATATCAGTCAAGATCAATTGCAAAGTGGCGGTACGTCTAGTTTATATAATAATGATGGTAAGTTTTTGTTATCACTTGGTTCTGAAAAACGAATTTACGTAAAAAATAAAGATATACCACAATTATTAAAAGATGCCGTAGTTTCCGTTGAAGACAAGCGTTTTTATAAAGATAAGCTTGGCGTAGATCCAATTAGAATCGTCGGTTCTATGCTTACTAATGCCAAAAGCAATAGTATTGCTGCTGGTGGATCTACTATTACTCAACAACTAGTTAAGTTAACGGTATTTTCTACTGCAGCATCACAACGTACCTTAAAGAGAAAGGCTCAAGAAGCTTGGCTAGCAGTTAAAGTACAACATGAATTCAGTAAAGACCAAATTTTAGAATTCTATATTAACAAAGTCTTCATGAATTATGGAAATTATGGTATGGGAACTGCTGCTAACTATTACTATGGCAAGCCACTGAAAAAGCTTGATTTAGCTCAAACTGCTTTAATCGCAGGGATGCCTAATGCTCCCGTTGCCTATGATCCTTACCTTTATCCTCAAAAGGCCCAATATCGTCGTAACATTGTTTTAAAAACTATGCTACAAAACGAAAAGATCACTAAAGATGAGTATAACCAGGCAATTAATGAACCAATTACTAAGGGGCTAAAAAAGCGTCGAGCAGATAACGAATCGAAGATTCGAAAGATCGATGATCCATACATCAAAGAAGTTATTTCTGAAGTTAAGAGCAAAGGTTTTGATCCTTATAATGATAATTTGAAAATCACTATTAATATTGATCAAAATGCTCAAAACAAACTCTATGAATTGGCAAATAATGGCTCTGTCCCATTCACAAACAATAAAATGCAAATTGGTGCTACAGTGATCGATCCTAATAATGGTCATGTTGTAGCAATTTTAGGTGGTCGACACTTGCCTTCAGTTCAATTAGGCTTAGACCGTGCTGTTCAAACTGGACGGTCGACAGGTTCATCAATTAAGCCAGTATTAGATTACGCTCCTGCAATTCAATATTTGAATTGGTCAACTGCAAAGATGCTTGACGATAGCAAATATGTTTACCCAGGTACTAATATCCAACTTTATGATTGGGATAATAAATATGATGGCATGATGACTATGCGTAAAGCTTTGGAACAATCACGTAATGTTCCCGCTGTTAAGACATTAGCTGATGTTGGTGTTAAACGTGCTTCTGCTTTTGCTCGTCGATTGGGCGTTAATGTCCCAGCCAATTCCGGATTATCAGTTGCTATTGGTGCTAATGCCTCTAGTTTGCAAATGACAGGTGCTTACAGTGCATTCGCAACAATGGGTATTTACCATAAGCCTCAATTTGTCTCTAAAATTGAAACACCTGATGGTTTAACTAGAAATTATGACTCTAACGGTGTTCGTGTTATGAAGAAGTCAACAGCATACATGATTACTGATATGCTGAAAGGCGTCATCAAACATGGTTCTGGTACTAATGCAAAGATTCCAGATCTTTATCAAGCTGGTAAAACTGGTACTGTTAAATATTCTGATGAAGATTTAGCAAAATACCCTGGTTATAATTCAACTCCTAAGGACTCCTGGTTTGTTGGTTACACTAGATCTTATACAATTGGTATATGGACAGGTTATGATAATTTAAAGGATGGTACTATTTCAGGTATTGGACAACAATCAGCTCAACTAATGTATAAGAGCATGATGTCTTACTTAATGAGAAATAAACCAAACTTGAATTGGGAACAGCCTAAATCTGTCATTCGTGCAAAAACTGGCGGCACTTGGCAACTATATGTTAGAGGTCATGCCCCTGCTGGTGTCAGTGATAGCGCGGCCAGTTACGATGAAGATGATGAAGAAACTGATACAAATAATGAGACCAACAATTCTGTTAATACAAACAATACTCAGTCTTCTTCTAGTGAAGCTGGTACTGCTCATCAATCAAGCAGAGTTGAAAGATCTCAATCTAGTCAAAGTAGTCGTGAACAATCATCATCTTCCGCTTCACATACTCAAAGTAGTAGGCCGACAAGAAATGAAGATAACGAAGATCATGAACAAAATCATGATGACTCTGATAAAGATTAATTGTTTAAGAGTAGACTGGCGTGTCTACTCTTTTTATTTGTCTGCCGAAACGTAGTGAAGGCAGACTTTGTTTTATGCATTTCAAATTTAGTAACAACTCACTATAATTATATCATTAACAAAAAAAGGTTTATTTCTCTAAGCATTTTTGCAAATAGAAATAAACCTTTTTCATCTTAATTAATTCAAATATGAATATGGATCACCTTTGGCTCTGGCTGGCATTGTATATCTTCCAAATAGAATCATAGCATGATGCGTTTTAATCCATTCATTCTTAGGTAAAATTGATTCCAACCGTTGTTCAACTTCATGTGGTGTTGCCTTTTGATCAACAATATGAAACACCTTCGATATTCTTGATACATGCGTATCTACCGCAATTGCTGGAACTCCGTAACCTTCAGCTAAAACTACATTAGCAGTTTTCTCTCCTACTCCAGGTAACGTCATCAAAGTCTTCTTATCTTCAGGAATTTCACTATTATACTTTTCAACTAAAATTTGTGCAGTAGCTTTTAAGTGTTTGGCCTTTGAGCGATACAATCCAATAGTCTTAATTGTATTTTCAATCTCTTCAATTGGAGCATTGGCTAAAATTTCAGGAGTAGGAAATTTTTTAATAAAATCAGGCATAACCCGATTAACCATTTTATCGGTCGTCTGTGCACTCATCATTACCGCACACAACAAATGAAAAGTATTATCCCATTGCAATTCGCCTTTAGCATCAGGGTACATTGCTAAAATTCTTTTTAAAACACTACGTGCTTTATCATCGCTTAATAAATCTTCTGCCATCCTATCTGTTCCTCTTTAAAAATCTCTCAATTTCATCAACGGTTTTTAAGTTATGCCGCTGCCAATTAAGTAAAACTCGATCAATATATTTCAAAGAATAAGCCTGAGACAACACAGCTTCTCTCAGAGCCAATTCTATCACTTCAGGAGTATAATGATCCACACTTAGCCATTGAGCGATCTCTTCCCTCTCAATTGGGCTCAGATAACGTCCAAACTCTACCTCAACTTTACGAGAAAGATAATTTAACGGATTATTATCTAAATCATCTACAACGGATACAGTCTTTTCTCTCTTCTTATCTTTGATTAATACATTCTGATCTATATATTGATCTATAGCATCATACAATTTATTTAAGCTATATCTATTACCAATTTTATCTTGATTATCTTTTACTTGCTCAATAGTTAAATAATCTCGATCAATTAGTCTTTGAATAATATTGCCAACATCTGCTACCGTCAAATTAGTATTAGCCGCTATTTTTTCGTTCGAGGGGAACGACTCTCCACGCTGACTAAAAGCTTCCAGTTGAATAATTAACAATAACTCCGCATCACTAATATTAAGTTTAGAATAGTACGCAATTAAGCCATTTTGTAAGGTGGTAAAACCTAAAGCGCGATAATCATTAAATTGCAAGGCAAATTTCCTTTCCAAAAATAAAAGTTGAACTAATAAATAGTCCAACTTTCGGTTTACATATTCATAATTGTCGATGCAATTATTAAGGTTGCATTCTGTTAATCAATCTTGGGAATGGAATTGCTTCACGAATATGGTCAAGGTGACATACCCAAGCAATAGTACGTTCAAAGCCCATACCGAAGCCTGAGTGAGGAACACCACCAAATTGACGTAAGTCAAGGTACCATTGATAATCTTCAAGGTTAAGACCAGCATCAATAATTTGTTGCTTCAACACTTCGTAGTTACCTTCACGTTCTGATCCACCAAAGATTTCACCGTAACCTTCTGGTGCAATAACATCAGCACATAAGTATTCCTTTGGATTATCAGGATTCTTCTTCATGTAGAATGGCTTAATTGAGGTTGGGTAGTTTACGATAAATACTGGACGGTCATATTGTTCAGAAATGTAACCTTCATCAGGTGCACCAAAGTCATCGCCCCACTTAAAGTCACGACCTGCCTCTTGAAGCATCTTAACAGCATCATCATATGGAAGACGAACAAAGTTACCTTCGGTAGTTGGACGAAGCTTTTCAGGATCTCTACCTAAAATCTTCAATTCGTATTCATTCTTGTCTAATACTTGCTTAACCATGTAAGCTAAGTATCTTTCTTGAAGATCAAGAGATTCATCTTGATGCATCCAAGCCATTTCAGGTTCCATCATCCAGAATTCAGTCATGTGACGACGGCCCTTTGATTCTTCCGCTCTAAATGTTGGACCAAAAGTAAAGATCTTGCCATAAGCCATAGCACCAGCTTCACCGTATAATTGACCAGATTGTGATAAGTAAGCATCATGGTCAAAGTATTCAACGTGGAATAATTGAGTAGTACCTTCTGGAGCTGAGTGCATGAAAATTGGTGCATCAAACTTAATGAAGCCTTCCTTTTCAAAGAAGTCTACAGTAGCCTTAAACATAGTGTTTCTAATTTGCATAATTGCAAATGGCTTCTTTGATCTTAACCATAAGTGACGGTGGTCAAGTAAGAAGTCAACACCGTGTTCCTTATTACCAATTGGGTAGCTTTCATTGTTTGAAACTACCTTTAAATCAGTAATTTGGATTTCATAGCCAAAGTGAGAACGTGCATCTTCGTGAACAGTACCAGTAATGTAGAAGCTGGCTTCTTGTCTAAGAGTCTTAGCAGCTTCAAAAACTTCTTCTGATACGTCATTCTTACGAACTACCCCTTGGAAAAATGCAGTACCATCACGTAATTGCAAAAAGATAATCTTTCCGCTTGATCGTTTATCTGTAAGCCAAACATGCATTTTCACTTCTTCATCAACATGCTTGGAAGAATCTTTAATTGAAATCAATTCTGTCATAAAATTCCTATCCACCTTTTTATCATTTATACAATGTACATGATACCAAAGTTTCTACAAATTATCGACTTCTGAGATATCATTTCCATCTTTAAATTCATATAAAGTATAACCTAGATTGCCATTTTGTTTTTTATAGGCAACTTCCCAAACAGCTTCACCTTTGTACCAACCAAGATTAATATGATTAATTGTAGCATCAGAATGAGAGGATTTAAACTTATTTTTAATATAGGTTTCAGATACTCCTTTATTTGCTGGATATAAATATGCTTTTTTAGAGTTAGGCAAATAAACAAAATAATAGCGTTTGCCTTTTTTCCCGGTTCCAGTAATAGCATAACTACTAGTTCCTCTATCTAAATGATAGTAGCTTTGAATATTCTTAATTGGAGTTTTAGTACGGGCTATTTCTGCAATTTTTTGATCATTACCTCGACTGCGAGACCCCGCATAATAAAAGATTAAAATGCTAGCCACAAAAGCAATTATAACAATCCCGATTACCCATGATATAAATTTTAACGTTTGTCTCGTATCATCTTGTATCATCATTTTTTCTTATTTTCTAATTCTTTTAATTTCTCTTTTGTAACTCTTTCTACCTTAACAGGAATTGCCTGTAAGAACGCCTTGCCATATTCTTTAGACCATAATCTAGGATCCAAAATAATATATTGTCCATGATCTTTTTCACCACGAATTAAGCGCCCCATTCCCTGTCTGAATCTAATAACAGCTCGAGGGAGGCTATCCTTTTCAAAGACGTTAATCCCTTGATCTTCTAGTTTTTTCTGTCTTAAACGAACTTCTGGCTGATCTGGGGATTCAAATGGCAATCGTGCTGCAAATACAGTATCAATACCACAATCATGAAAATCGATTCCTTCCCAAAAACTATCAGCACCAATAATAATCGCTTTTTTAGCAATTACAAATCTTTTTGCAATTCTATTATTAGAACCCGATATTCCTTGGGCCAATATTTCGAAATCTTTTAATTCTGGGGAATTCATAATAGCCATGAATACCGTTCGAATTTTTTCTAGATTAGTCATTAACACTAGAACGTGGTTTTTATTTGTAAGATCGTTAATTAAAATTTGCTCAATATCATCTTCATACGCTTCACTATCTGGATTAGGCATGTTATTAACCGAGATTACTTGCAAATGCTTCTTAATGTTAAATGTGCTTTTGCCTATGTATTCAACTACAGCCATATTTTTTAAAGCCAGCTGGTTAACAGCATAATCAAAATTATGGTTACTGGTTAATGTAGCACTGATAAAAGCAATATGGTCAAAGCGACTATAAATTTGATTAAGCACTTCTTCAGCATCTAACATCAGCCAATCTAAGTTAGTGCTTAAAGGATCATCCGGATTAGTAACCATCAATATAAACCCATCTTGATCCAAATTTTGCGAATCAGATAATATATCTGCTAATTGATAACTCTTTTCAGAATAATAATCTAAACGATCAATTTGTTCAGTAATTTCACTCAGCAGCGTCTCAGTATTGGTCAGAATTTGTTCTTGCTCATGATAAAGTTCAAACAAAACCTGATTGGTTAATTCTCTAACTTCCTCTAATTTTTGTTGGAACTTAGATAATAATTGCTTAAATTGACTATTTTTATTAAATAAGCCTTTTCCTTGAAAACTTAATTCTAAAGTTCCATTAGCCAAAAATGACCTATTGACTGCATTATCGTTTTGAGCGTATAAATCCTTTTGTAAATCATTAATACATTGAATCAATTCTAGAATCTGTGGATCAAGCTTTTTTAATAAAAAGTTGAGTTGCACATTATCATTAAATTGATTTTCTACACCATCATTAGAAAAATAAAACAGGTTGCGTAAATGACTTAATACGCCCCATAAAGCTTCAAAGCGTAATGAATCATTACGTGAACTAATAACGTTTTCAGTAAAACGATGTGCTTCATCAACTACTAAATATGGGTTTTGCCCCCAAATAGTGTCCATATAATGATTAGCCAAATAAGCATGGTTAGTAACTAATATATCAGCCTCTTCCTGGCGCTTTCGTGCAAGATTCCAGAAATCTACACTAGCAAAACGACTACCTACTCTTGCATCCCCCGGGTGTTGAATCTGTGCAAACAACGGAGCATTATAGTTAGTCAAATTTAGCTCATCTAGATCACCAGTTTTAGTTTCCGTAAGCCAAACTAAGATCTGCATCTGTAATACAAGAGTATTTTTATTCGGCGTACCTTGAAAAATCGTTTGTACAAACCCATCTAAATCTAAATAATGACTGCTGGATTTAACGACCTCAGCTGTTAAATCTAATTTAGTAACCTTTAAAAGCTGAGGTATCTCATGCTCCATTATCTGCTCTTGTAATACCTTGGTTGGTGTAGCTACTACTAGTTTTCTACCCGAATAAAGTTGATACGCATATGAAAACAAATATGAGAAAGTCTTTCCAGTTCCATTAGGCGCTTCAATTATCATAGCTCGTTTATCGGGATTATTAATAAATTGATGTAAATGGTTAATTAAATCTACCTGAGCACGACGAAAATGCAATTTACCTTTAAACAAATTCTTCTTTTCATCATCAGTTTTTGGAAAATGAGCATTCTCTCCATGACGATCTAATTGATCATTCTGTTTTTGTAAAATAATATTGCGAACCTGCATATAGCTTGAGCCCAGTGGTCGTTTTTGCTTACGCAGATTATCTGCAATTGTCGCAATTACCCAAGATGTATCTCTAATTAAACTTGCTGATAAAGAGCTCAACGTATTCAAAGTTGCCTGAGGAAGACTCTCTAATTTATGAATAATTTTAATTAATAAAATGGCGGTCCCGTATGCATCTGAATCAGCCTTATGAGGATTAAGATGTTTAATCTTAAGTTGAGCAGTTAGATCACTCAACTTATATGAAGGCAATGTAGGGAAAGCAATCTTAGCTAATTCCACTGTATCAATTGCCTTATTAGTCAAAGCCTCATAGCCATGTTGTACTAATTCATAATTTAGAAAAGGTAAATCGAAATCAACATTATGCGCTACGAAAACCGTATCTTTTAAAATCTCTACTATCTTCGGTGCATAAACAGAGAAATCATCTTTCCCTTGTACATCTTCATTATGAATACCAGTCAGATTAACTACAGACTGGGGAATTTCACGATGAGGATTAATCATAAATGAATATGTCTTAACCACCCTCATATTTTTGATAATTGCACATCCGAACTGAATAATATGATGGCCTTTTTCTCGCTGCGTTCCTGTAGTTTCTAAGTCAACAACAGCAAAGGTATCTTTTGCAAAAATCTTTGCCATCTTTTTCCTTCTTTCTAACTACTTAACCTCAACTACTTGTTTTGCATCAAGCAGAATTAAATATTTGCCAATAACTTTCTTTTCACTAAATTCATTTAACGCTTGTTCATACAAACGAAGCTGACCAGTATATTTTTCTTTAATTAATTCAATTGATTTATCAATATTAGATTCATTCACATGATCAGTTTTGTAATCAAACAAAATGATACCATTCTTTGCTACAAAATAACCATCAATTGTACCGTGAACCAAAATTTTAGAATCTGGATCACTAAAGTCCTTAAATAAAGTTCTAGCTGAAAGCAAACTAGAAAAATCAACTTCTCGCTTTAAATTATCTGGCTCTTTCCAAAAAGCTTTGGAAAAATCACTATGAACAAACCAGTCAATTTGGTCCTTCTTTAAGCTCGAAACAATATCTGGATTCAATTTCTTTTGTTCAATCAACGTTTCTATCTCTTGATCTAAATTATCTGCACTATCATTCGTGTAATCATAATACTGCAGGATTAAGTGAGTAGCCGTACCGATTTCTGCTCCTGTAAATTTTGTTTGATACAAAAAATTAGGCTTGGTATCAATTGGTTGCAAATAACGATTAGTAGAAGTTAATAAATGTGAATTCTCTAATTCAGCATCTATTGGATCATTAAATGCTTTTTTGATTTCAGAAACCGCTTGATAAGCCGTAGTTTCACTTGCATCTTTGAAAGGATAATCAAATTGATAAAGCTGGTTGACTGTCTGCGTTAGCAAATTAAGCTTACTTGTATTTTCCTGCTGCTTATTATCAGTTTCTTCTTTTTCAGTAAATTTAATATCTTCATCCTGATAATCAATAAACAAGATCTTTTGACTTTGATCGATTGACTTAGTAACATCACTCAATTTAATAGCCACATGTCGATCAAATCTTAATGAAGGTCCGATAAAACTTAAAGGACTAGTAGCTGATAATTTATTAATTAATGGCAGTTGACCAGCGTGATTCAATTCCGTCGACCATTCTTTTACCTTTTTGTTAAAGCTAGGAACATCACCTACCAAAATCAATTTTTGCTTTGCTCTAGTTAAAGCCACATAAAGAATACGTGCTTCTTCTTCAAGCAATTGCTGTTTTTTAGTAATGTTCCCCATTGCCTTAACTAGTGAGTCTACACGATAATGCTTTTCTCTTAAGGTAATCCCCATACTATCAGAGTTAATAATATAATTACCATTTAAATCACGCATCTGATAATGGTGCTGCATCCCTACATAGAAAACGATTGGAAACTCTAATCCCTTAGAACCATGAATCGTCATTAATCTAACAGCATTACCAGCTTCTTTAGTTAAAAGTGGCTGTGCTAAATCTTTTTGACTACGTCTCATTCGATCAATGAAGTTAATAAATTGATATAGTCCTTTAAATCCTGCACTTTCATATGAAGAAGCTCTTTCATATAGTGCTTCTAAGTTAACTCGCCGCTGCTCACCATTAGGCAATGCCGTCATTATCTCTAATAAATTAGTACGCTCATATATGCTCCAAATTAATTCCGATATTCTATGGGTCGTGGCAAAACTACGCAATTCTGCTAACTGATTTAAAAAGTTTTTACACTTTTTACTTAACTCATCGTTAGTACCTATATATGAAGTAAGTGCACTATAAAAGTTGCTATTTTTACTCTTAATTCTAATTCTGGCTAGCTCTTTTTCATCAAAATTAAACAGTGGAGAACGTAATACTGTTACTAATGGAATATCCTGGTCAGGATTATCAATTATTTTTAAATAATTCATCATGACAGTTAATTCAAAAGTTTGAAAATAGTTTTCTGCATCAGTAACAAATAATGGAATATCTTGCTTAGCAAATTCTTGCATAATTTCCAGATTATCACTACGACTTCTAGTTAAAATAGCAATATCACTATATTGCATATCTCGCATTTTACCAGTATTACTGTCAAAAACCTGAACGTGTTCTTCTTCTAACTGCTTAATCCGAGCAAGTACCATTTGAATTTCAGAAAAGTCTATCTCACTTTCATCTTTATTAGTGCCGTTTTTCTTTTCATGAATAATCACTTCACTTGCTTGAGGCAGTGATTTGGGATAATATTTCGCCCCAAAAACTAGCTGCCCTTCTTTTTGATAATCAATCCCACCAAAATCAGTACTTAAAATGCTCTTAAACACTAGGTTAACTGTTTCTGTTACTGGCTCGGTTGATCTAAAATTATCTGACAACAAAATCCGTTCTTCATGTTCATTCTGTTCTTGGGCAAATTGATGATATTTTTGTAAAAACAGACTTGGTTCAGCTTGTCTAAATCCATAAATTGACTGTTTTACATCCCCCACCATGAAAAGAGTGTTCTTTTCCTCATTTTTAATTTGCTGAATAATTCTTTCCTGCAGAGCATTAATATCCTGATATTCATCAATCAGAATTTCCTTAAACTTATTTTGATAAAAATCGCGCGCCATTTGGGAACTAGACGTATCTTGACTTAAGATTTGATAAGCTAATTGCTCCATATCACTATAATCAAGCAAATTTTCATTACGTTTTAACTGATTAAAGCGTTCAATTAATTTAATTTCAGCAGCTGAAATAGCACTGACAATCTTTTGCCCGTCTTGCATAATCTTGATCTGCTCTTTTTCAGCTACCGCAAAAAATGAAGTAAAGGTATCGAATACCTGACTCTTCGATTCATCTTTTAAAGCTTGGATTTCTTCATAAAACTCTACCAGGTCTTCATCCCATTTTTTCGATTTACGAAAACTAATTGTAAATACGCAGCTTCTTAATAACTCCCTCTGCTTATCATAATCAGCATCTTCTTTAACCGCTTGGACAAAATTATCTATATTTTGTGCAAACAGCGTGAATGACTCTTTTACCTTAGCCAATTCCTTAGTTTCCATCACAGCTTGTGATAAATAAGATGCTATCTTGTCCTGTAATTCCGAGAATTTAGCCACAATATACGGCTTAATTTGTTTTTGCCAAATCTTTGATTCCACAACACTGTCTTCAATATCATAAATCTGTGGCAATTGTTTAAGCCAAGCGCGATATTCTGGTTTTGCCATAGCAAAATTGTATAAATCTAATAGCAAATCACGAGGACTATCTGCATCCCGATCACCAGCGAAATTATCATAGAAATGTCTAAAAGCTTGATCCTTATTAGTTAACATTTCCCCTTCGATCTCACGCAAAGCACGTTCTTTCAACAAGGCAGCTTGCGTATCATCAGTTAAGATCGTAAAACTAGGATCTAACTCAATTGAATAATAAAAGCGATGAATTACATCCAAACAAAATGCATCAATAGTTGAAATATTAGCGGTATCTACCTGATTTAACTGCTCACGCAAATATCTATGATTAACTCCAGGTTTGGCTAATTCTTTAGTTAAAGCAGCTTTAATTCTGATCTTCATTTCTTCGGCTGCGGCTTTGGTAAAAGTCACAACTAATAATTCATCTACTCGCGTACCTGCTAAAATTTCTTTTAAAACACGCTCAACTAAAACAGTAGTTTTACCACTACCGGCAGATGCGGAAACTAAAATATCATGCCCTTGATCATTAATTGCTTTTTCTTGTTCTTTTGTAAATTGTGGCAAAACTAATCCTTCTTTCCTAGTTTTTCCTTAATTTTAGCTAACAAATCTTTCTTACTCATGTTGCTAATCTCGTGATATTGATTATGTCTAAGCATGGCGTCAAAGAAGAAAATATCTTTAAAGTCTGAATATGTTAGAGCATTTTTGCTCCTGCCATAACGATATGGATTTAATTCAATTTGACCAGATAAAATCTGTCTAGAAGCTTCTTTAATAAGATATTCATCATATTCCAATAGCAACTGAATTTCTTCTTCGCTAAAGTTACGATCTGCTGGCAATTTAAAGCCGCCTTTTGCCTTGGTTCCTACTCCTGTATAAAGTTGAGAAGCTTGACTAGGCTTACCATCTAATAATGGCTCAGCTTCTAACAAAATTTCCGGATTATTACTAATTAGGCCCGTATACATCAACTTAGGCTTACTATCTATTGCATTTTCACGTAAGTTTAAGCTGCTATCAATTAACTTATTACTATTTAGTCTTTCTAGCTGTCTAGTAACTGTTTGATAAAAAGCACCTAATAGCGAAAGCTTGTCCTCTTCCGCAAAGAAATGATTATTATTAGTTAAAACATCCAAGTAAGAAACCATCTGAAGGGCGATACCGTTATAAAACATCCCTAAATCAAATTTTTTAGCAGAAGATTTGTAATCGATCACTTGCGCTAAAACTTGATCTTTATTAGCAAAATTAGCTAAATCTACTCGGTCTATTTTCCCGCGTAAATTAACTTGATGATTACCAGCTAAATCCGGAATATCTAAACTGATACCTTTAATTTTTTGATCTAAACCAAAACTTAATTCAGAATATTTGGCTCGCAGCGGTGTTTCAGCTAGTGATTTACGCCAATTTCGAGCTACCTTGGAAGTCGTATGATCTAAACAGTGGAATAAATACTGGTTAAACGGGTCATTCATCAATTGAGCATATTTACTTTCATCCTTGATAACATCTCTAACCTGATTAAGTTGCTGCTCAAGCTCTACACTACTTAAATCGGCCAAATCAAGATGCTGTTCATTCAATCGCTTAACTAACCGATCAAATGTCTCATGGAAATAATTTCCGGCTTGAATAACATCAAATTCATTTTCAAAGCGGCGCCGTAATTTTAACCCGTAGGTCAAGAAATACTCATAAGAATTTTCATAAAAAGTCTCCAACTGTGAAACTGATGAATACAAATTCTTACCATATAGTTCCGCTGCTAAATCTTCTCCGATATCTTCAGGCTGATTATCAAAGTCGCTTGCGTCAAGCACAACTTTTACTTTTTGTGGTAAATATTTCTGTGTAATTCTTAGAAGTTCATTTATTGCATCAGATGAAGCATTAGAATTCATATAGGCTAAGTAACCTAGGCTCGCATCAGGATTAGTTATGAAAGATAAAAGATCCTGCATCTTTTCTGGTAGATCATGTTGACTAAATTCAGGCGCACCATAATTTTGTAGACGCTGATAATAAATTGACGGATCTAATTTCTCATTTGATGCATTTAACACAGGATAAGAAATATACACTCTGTCCTGCGCTAAGGCTAAAGACAAGCCAAACTGATAATTTTGATCTAAATTATTTAGTCGCTGATTATCTTCCAAATATGCATCAGATTCAAAACTACTTTGCAATTGATTTAAATTTTCTGTCGTCAAAAAACCTGGCTTTTTTTCAATTGCAGGTAAATTTCCGCTTGTCGCACCAATAATAAAGACTTGCTTATACCCACTGGCTTGAACCATTCCCATTTCTGATAAGTTGACAGCATCAAGAGTTGAAGGGATTTGCGAGAAAGCAGCTTCCTTGAATGCGCTAATCATCATATTAAAAAATTCATCTAAATCAAATTGCTCTGGGTTAATTGCCAGATAATCTTTCAATAATTGAATCAGCAAGTCCCATAATTGTTCAGGTTGCTGTGCTTGTTGCAAATCACCAGATTCATTCGCATCATCGCGCCATTGTTCTAAACGCTCAGCAATTCCGTTCTTAGTCAAAAAATCAAAGAATATGGTTAGAGCTTTTTGACTATCCTTTTCTTGCTCTAATTTAGTAAACAAATTTGTAACTTTATCTACCAAATAACCACGTAATCGATCAATTTTGACCACTTCTTCATCAATTTTATCTAATCTGATAACTTCTGCACTTACAAAATCTGCAAAATGTTTTTTCCACAAATTATGATTAATTCCGTGAGCTAAAACAAAATTTTCTAATTCATCTACATCATGAATATACTCAGCTTCTTCTTTATACCAAGATGGGATGAGCAAATGCGTCTTTAATATGGCAAGCACACTCTGCGTCTGAAATGGACTATCCTTTAAGTCACGTAAATTGAACAGATTTTCAATCAATACAACTAGAGGGTGATATTTCATTTCCTGCTGCAAATCATTAAAGAAAGGAATATTATTTTGCCGCAAAATTGGCGTTAAATATGTCTCATATTCTTTCAAATCTGGTGCCAAAATCAGAAAATCACGGTAGCGATAATTATTCAGAGCCACTTGTTGATAAATTGTCCGCGCAACAAAATATGCTTCCGCATACCGAGAATCAGCTTTAACAAGTTGTACTTGATTTAATTCATCAACTTTAGGAATCGTTTCTGTCCAAAGGCTGTTTAGGATTTCACGTGAAGTAGGCTCAGCAGCAATCGGAAATTCATTTGCTACATAATCCATATCTCTCTCTTGCAAAAACGAAACTAATCGCTGGATAGTTTGTTGAATGACGTAATCATAATCTCCTTCTTCGGCTTTAGGATTGATGTTTCCTAGTCTCGTTTTAAAAGCCAGTGTTACATCTTTAGCTTTTCTCATTAAGATTTGAATAGTTAACATTTCCTGCAGAGAAAAATGAGAGAAATCACAGAAATAAAAACTAGCATGTTTTAAATCAGAATTTTTAGCTAAAATTTCATTCAACTGTACTTGTACTTCGTTTTTAGTTGAAAATTTGCCCGCTATTTCCTCAATAAAAGCATTATAAATAATCCGTAAATCATGAATTTTACTTTTAGTTTCTTGATCTAAATTAGTTTTATCTATGTTATCCAAATCCAAATTGCCGTCATACACTTGTAAAATCGTATTATAAAGTTGACGTACCATCCCTGAATTACTCTGTTCAAAGATAATCAGCTCGTCTTGCTTTTCCTCAATAATATGGGTTAGCAACATCGCACTAGCAGCATCATCTAATTGTGTAGGCAATCCCTGTTCAGCATCTTTTAAGAAAAACCACGATAAACGCGAGAACGATAACACGTACAGATTTTTGACTGCTGTCTCCGTTTGCTTTTTCTTAGATGCAAGTTTATTAATCGCTCTAACTTCTGTGGTAAACTTAATATGATTAGGAACGATGATAAAAGTTTTGTTTTCTGGGTGCTTTTGATAATTTTCAATCGCTGAGGCCAGAATTTTTTCTTGTAATGGGTCAGTTTGTCGTCCTGTTAAAATTTTGATCATTTGTTCGCACTTCCTTGTTTATTATTTTATCATAGCAAGGTTGATATCTTTTATTAAATCTATTTTAAGGATGATTAAAAAATGAAAACTAGTTTTTTAGCTCATGGGAAAGTAATTATTATTGGTGAACATTCTGTTGTTTACGGCTATGATGCTTTAGCGATGCCTATCAAAGCTTTGCATATTAAAACTACTGTCGAAAACAATTCTAAAATGTGGATGGATACCGCACGCTACCATGGCTCTTTTTATGATGCTCCGAGTGAATATGATGGTCTGAAGTATGTTGTCAAAGCTATGCAAAAAAAGGCAAACAACGATGAGCCATTAAAGATCACATATACTGGAGAAATCCCTATGGAACGAGGATTTGGCTCCAGCGCTACAGTTGCTCTAGGTACTACAAAGGCTTTAAACGAATTCTTTTCTTTAAATTTATCTGAATCTGAAATTATGGCAGTTACCAATCAGGCAGAAATGATTAATCACGGCAAGGCTTCTGGTCTTGATGCCGCTACAGTTAATTCCAACTACTTAGTATTTTTTAACAAAAAAATGGGACCCAAAGTTTTACAAGCTGAATTAGGTGCTACACTTTTAATTATGGACACTGGAGAATTAGGCAATACTAAGAAGGCTGTTACTCAAGTAAGTCAACTTTTAAGTGAATCAAAAGAGGCAAATGTTAATATGAAACGCTTAGGCGAATTAGCTGATCTGACAAAAAAAGCCTGGATTGATCATGATATCAAAACTGTAGGTAATATTTTTAATGAAGCACAAACGATTTTGCATTCTTTTAATATTTCAACTACCAAAATTGATCAATTACAAAAAATTGCTCTAGATAATGGTGCCCTTGGCTTCAAATTATCTGGTGGTGGCCTAGGCGGAATTACTATTGCTCTATGCGAGAACCAAGAAATCGCCAAAAACATTGCGGATAAATGTCAAGATCTAATTAGTAACTACTGGGTGGAGAAAATTTAATGTCAAAAATAGTACGTGCTCATACAAATATCGCTTTAATTAAATATTGGGGTAAAGCAAATGCGGAATTAAGACTTCCCTTAATGTCTAGTCTCTCAATGACGCTAGATGCTTTTTATACCGATACTACAATCGAAAAGACAAACGATGATCCTGCTTTTTATTTAAATGGAAAAAAGCAAGATTCTAAACAAAGCCAACGAGTTTTTTCATATTTGGCCAAACTTCAAAATAAATTTGGTTTTCATGACAACTTAATCGTTAAATCTGTTAATCATGTTCCAACCTCTGCTGGACTCGCCTCTTCTAGTTCAGCCTTCGCCGCATTGGCAGCTGCTTTTTGCCAATGCTATAATATCCAAGTTGACAAAAAAGAGTTGTCACGTTTAGCACGAAGCGGTTCTGGTTCTGCATGTCGCTCTATTTTTGGTGGGTTCTCGGTTTGGCAAAAGGGAGATTCCGACGAAAGTTCTTATGCATATGCTTTAGATGAACATCCTCAAATGGATCTACACCTTTTGGCTGTAGAATTAAACACTAAGCAAAAGAAGATTTCTTCTACTAGCGGCATGAAAGAAGCACAATCTTCTCCTTTCTTTAAGCCTTGGCTTGAACGCAATGAAAGTGAACTAAAGCAAATGATTACGTCCATTAAAAATAATGACTTTACCGCATTAGGTGAACTAGCAGAATTAAATGCTAATGAAATGCATGCCATCAATTTAACCGCTCAACCTGAATTTACGTACTTTGAACCAGATACAATTCGCGCCATTAAATTAGTTGAAGATCTTCGCAAAGAAGGAATTGAATGCTACTATACTATAGATGCTGGTCCAAACATTAAAGTTCTTTGCCGGTTAAGAAATAGCAAAGAAATTGTTGAACGCTTTAAGTCAGTATTTAATAATGTTAATATAGTGATTGCAAATTTTGGTCCTGGTATTACCTACTTGGATTAATCGTTGTAATAGAAAGTTAATTAGATTCGAGGATTTAATTCTTTTGATAACAGAAAAAGCACCCGGAAAATTATATATCGCTGGAGAATACGCCGTTTTAGAACAAAACTGTCCTGCTGTTTTAGTTGCCGTAAATCAATTTGTACATGTTTCAATTACTAAAAGCAAGACTTCTACGGGCTTAATCCACTCTAAACAATATTCACAAGATTCTATTCACTGGATCCGTCAAGGTTCTAAGATGGTAATCGATAATCGTGATAACCCATTTGAATACATTTTATCTGCAATTTCTTACACAGAACAATATTGTATTGAACAAAACATTAAGATGAAAGTCTACGATCTGCATGTTAATTCAGATCTAGATTCTGCTGATGGTAAAAAGTATGGTTTAGGTTCAAGTGCCGCTGTCACTGTAGCTACGGTTAAAGCTATTTTACACTTCTATGGTGTCAAAATGAGCAATGAACTAGTATATAAATTATCTGCCATTTCCCATTATTCTGTCCAAGGTAATGGTTCTGCTGGTGACATTGCAGCTAGTGTTTATGGTGGTTGGCTAGCCTACCAAACTTTTGATAAAAAATGGCTACAATATGAATTAGCTAATAAAACCTTATCAGAAGTCGTAAATGAAGCTTGGCCAGGACTTAAGATTGAGTTGCTAACCCCACCTCACGATATGAAATTAATGATTGGTTGGAGTCAAAAGCCAGCATCAACTTCTCGTTTAGTTGATGAAACCAACGCTAATAAGGCAGCTTTAAATATGGAATACAAAAACTTCTTAGCTGCTTCTAGAGAATGCGTATTAAAGATGATTGCCGGCTTTGAGGCAAATGATATTCCATTAATAAAGAAGCAAATTCGTGTTAATCGTCATTTATTACAACATTTTGCTAAAATTAACCAAATTGCCATTGAAATTCCACGTTTGACTCAATTAATCAAAATTGCTGAAGACTTTGGTGGTGCCGCTAAAACTTCTGGTGCTGGTAATGGTGACTGCGGTATTGTAATTACTGGTGCTGACACTGATGTTGATGCATTAGAGAATGAATGGCGCCGCAATGGGATTTTACCTTTGAACTTTAGAGTTCACCAAATTAGCCTTGCTAACTAATTGGAGAATCAATATGTCAATTAGATCTGAAAGAAAAGAAGAACATCTGAAATTAGCTCAGATGTTTTTTAATGAAGAAAAATATAATAGTTTTGATCAAATGCATCTGTTACGCCCTGCTCTACCAGAGAGGAAAGTTGATCGCACTATTTTGGCAACAGAAATGTTCAACAAAAGCGTTTCTGCTCCTTTTTTTATCAATGCAATGACAGGTGGATCAAAGCAATCCTTAATAATTAATCAGGCTCTGGGAAAGATCGCACATCAAGAAAAGATTGCTCTAGCTCTTGGTTCTGCTAGCATTTTAGCTAAGGAAAAGGATCAATTAGAAAGTTTTTATGTTGCTCGCAATGAAGATCCAAATGGCGTTTTAATTGTCAATGTTAATCCAGAAACTCCCATTAGTGCAATTAAACAAACAATAAATGAATTGCAAGCTGATGCATTACAGATTCACCTTAATACAGTCCAAGAAATTGCAATGCCAGAAGGTGATCGTGACTTTATTTGGCTCGATAAAATCAAGAATATCCTCGATCAAATTTCCATCCCCGTGATTATTAAGGAAGTAGGATTTGGTCTTGATCAAAGCAGCATTCACCTGCTTAAAGAAAATGGCATTAAGTACTTTGACATTGCAGGTGCTGGGGGAACAAATTTCGCTCAAATTGAAAATGCACGTAATTCACGGGATGTTTCTTATCTAGAAGACATCGGATTACCTACTGTTGTTTCAGCCTTAATGGCACAAAAAGAAAACGTTAATTTTATTGTTTCAGGTGGTGTATGTAACCCGCTAGATATTTTAAAAGGGCTAGCTTTAGGTGGACAATTTGTTGGTATTTCTAATGTATTCTTGCAGAAATTCAACAAGAATGGTTTTGAGGGACTTCAAACCTTAATCAGCGATTGGAAAGATGAATTAGCTGCTTTAATTGCGATTTATGGTAAAAACGATTTGGCATCCCTACCCCAAATAAAAAAATACTATGATCTACAACTAAAGAACCAAATAGATCAATTAATTTAATATCAAAAAGGCACTAGACAATCTAGTGCTTTTATTTTACATAATTTTTATTATTTTGGTCTCTATATCTTTCTTACTTTTATTTTTATTGTAGAAAAGAAAAAGGATTAAGCATTTCTGATCCCCGGATCTAATGCTTAATCCTTTTAATATTTATTTAGTTCTTTTTCTTACGGTCCAAGCCGAAGATTGAGAAACAGTCGAAAAATTTCTTTTATAGCCGCAACTGCCGCAATTATTTTCTAAGTCCTTTAGGATAGAAATTTTTCAAAATTCCATTACCAGTAATTTTGCCAAAACTAAAAATCATTTGACTATAACTAACCAGCACAAAACCACGCAAATCACTTTGGACCTTAATCGTTTCTCCATGTAAGTACTTTTGGTAATCATCCAAGGTTGCCAAATCAACTACACATGTCTGCTCCAATTGACCTAATACTTCTGCAAGTTGATGACCCGGTTCGAATCTCTTTTTCTTTAGAATTCCTAATTCGACACCATTATTAACAATGTGCAGCTTAGTCTTTTCAGGTAAAACAATCGCAGGAATAAAGACATGATCATTTCTAACCATTGCTTTTTTAGACCAATCACTCAAACTAGTAGGCAAATTAAATTGATTAATCACCTCTGCAACTAGTTCTTGTTCGTTCTTAGTCAAACGCAATGGATTCTTTTTTTGCTTTTTCTTTTTACTCTTTTTGGTTACAACTTCTACATTGCCACCATTTTTCTGCAATACAGCAGCAAACTGACCTTCACCGACTCCATCTTGTGGCCAAAATCTAAGCGTTTTGGTTAATTCTGGATTATTATCACTCCACTCAGGATGACCTAGACTTATTCTTTCATCTTTGATTCCAGTATCTAAAATACTAAAATCGTGTTCATTAACTAACCAGCTAACAATTTGTTCATCTTCTTCTGGAGCAAACGTACAAGTCGAATAGATCAAGCGTCCATTTGGCTTGAGCATCTTAACTGCTTCGTTCAAGATATCTTTTTGTCTTCTTTGACATGTCAAAACATAATCTTGAGACCAATAATCAATTGCTTCAGGATTCTTTCTAAACATCCCTTCCCCACTACATGGAGCATCAACTAAAATTACGTCAAAAAATCCTGGAAAAACTGGTGATAATGCTTCTGGACTCTCATTAGTAATCAGTGCATTGCTTATTCCCCAACGCTCAATATTTTCTCTCAAGGCTTTAGCTCTAGTACCTGAGATTTCATTAGCAACTAACAGTCCTTCATTTTCTAGCTGCTCTCCTAATTCAGTTGTTTTCCCACCAGGAGCAGCACAAAGATCTAATACCCTGTCTCCAGGCTTAACACCGCTCAACGCAGCAGGAAACATCGCAGCAGGATCTTGCGAATAAACGTATCCACTTACCCATTCAGGATCTTCACCGCTTATTTCGCCATAATATGCATCCCTAAGATCAGGAATTGGTTTATTTAAGTCATAAGATAATTTGATCGGATTCTTTAACGTATTAATTCTAAAAGCCTTTTTGCTTTCTTCATTCATTGCCGTAAAAAGTGCTGTCGCTTCTTTATCGCCTAATAATTTTTCGTATTTTTCTTTAAATTCAACGGGTAGCTTTAACAACTTTTTTATCCTTTCTTATTAAGTGATATAACGTGATACAAAATGCCACTACATTCATTAGCCATGCCACAAGTAAAACTATGCTCAACACACTAGCCACTGAATAAAATGCATGCCATCTTAAAAAGATATATGCTAAAAGTCCACAAACGCCTTCTACCATTAAAGTACGAGCACTACGATTAATTACCCAATTGCGGAATAAATCGCCATGAAGGTGGGTTAATTTAGCTTGTCGCATCATTAAAATTGCAAGTACTATATTAGTTACCACACCTAGTATCATGCAAGTTATTAACATTAAAATATTAGGCAATACTGACAAGCGGTCACGGTGATGTTCCTGTACAAATGAAGGAATATGAAGCTTAGTGTGATAATGTTTAGCTATCTTACTAATTACATACGGAGTACTATCAATCACTATCCTATAATTTCTTAACTGATCTCGTGCTGTAGGCTGATTTACTCCTGTGCTCAGATAATATTTATCCATTTCAACTTGAGGATAATTTTTAAACGTGCCAATTACAGAATAATAATTTCGCCCTAAAACAACATATTTATTATTTTGTGCTTCTAAAACATTGATCTTAGCGGTAGGACCTAATACAGCAAATGAGACTTTCCCTTCAAAATCATCTGGAGAAAAATAGCGTCCTGTTTCTGTCGGCAAACTTTTTACCACATGATTACTCCAGACTAAGACCTGCTTTTTTTCATAATTACTATCGAAGTGTAATTGAATCTGATGATTTTTATAGTTCTTATTTAGGTAACGTAAAAAAGAACTAATGCTTTCATCGCTATTTGTTCTAAAATAGCGTGTATTGTTAGTCAGCCCATGGGCTTCTAATACTTCATCTGCATAATCAGATTGAATATTAGAAATCATAGTGCCTATTCCCAAAAACATAATTAACGGTACTAAAAGTAAAAAAATTCTTTTAAAATTCATTATCTATCTCAAATATCCGTTCATCAATAAAATCAAAACTTTGAAATGAACTATTAATTTCATTCAAAGCTGCTGTATGTTTAAACCAATTACGTTGCCAGAATTCTGGCGAATTAGTTGCCCCATCTTCTTCACCAATGAAGATAAAATGCTTTGCATTACTATATTTTTGCCATGCATCAATTGCCGTAAGATCACTTTGACCGAAATTGGGTGACCAAGAGCAAAGAATCAAATCCACATCGGAATACTTTTTTATTGCTTGCGCTGCTTCTAAATTAATAACTGGATGAAATGGCTCTGCACCTGTTGATGAAGTCTTAGCCCATTCTAAGGAATCCGTACTTATTGTTTGAATTCCAACATTTGCTAGTGTACTTGACCAATAAGCATTGCCAGCCATAATTTCCAAAGCAGTATCAATCTGCATCTTATCTTTTATCAAAGCTGCCGTTTTTAAATTGGCTATTGACCAAATGCCATATTTCAAAGATAAGTATTGCCGAAAATTATTAAATAAGTTATTAATATCGGTTAATTTTCTTTTTTGATTATTTCCGATTTCTTTTAAAACATCTTCAAATTGATCTGGTAATAATCCCAATTTATCTGGTGCAGCTTTTAACGGCTTACCATTACCAACGTAATGATCAATTTGCTTTATTTCTTCTACTTGACCATGTATCATAGGATGATTAATTTCATCATCTAACATAGTTAATTTGTGCAAATAATTCGTCATATCTTCCTACCTTACCTAATGATTTTACCATTCAAAGTCATAGAAATCAGTTATAATAAAAATAGCAAATAAAAGGAGATTGTTTATGGGAGAAAAAACTAAGAAGAAAAATGAAGACGAAGAAAGCATAGGTCATTTTGTTCTCGATATAATCATTATGTTTGCGATTTTGATGGGGATTTACTATTTTGTATTTAGCTTTTTCCTTTCAAATGAAACAGTTTCTGGCCCCTCAATGCAGCCAACATTTGAAAATGGTGATCGTTTAATTGCCGTTCGTCATTTTACGCCTAAGCGCAATGATATTGTGATTTTAAAAGCTCCTGATCAAAAAGGCGCTTTATATATCAAGCGTGTAATTGGCACGCCTGGCGATATGGTTACTTCAAAAAATGATAAGCTTTACATTAACGGTAAGCAAATCGCTGAACCATATTTGAATAACAAGTATGAAAAGCAAGCTCATCGTTTAGGAGAACTATATACTAACAATTTTACATTAAAAGAAAAAGTACCTAAGAATCACTACTTCGTCATGGGTGATCATAGAGATGTTTCTAAAGATTCTCGTTACTTTGGCTTTGTTAAACGGAGTGCACTTATTGGGAAAGTTGTCTTCCGCTACTGGCCATTTACTCAGTGGAAAACATTTTAATTATTTAAAAGTTTTATTTTGTATATAATTTGATTAAAATTAAAGTGTAAGGAGAGATTATTATGAATGAGCAACAAGAAGAATTATCGAACGCAATTATTGATTTTCAAGTTAAACACCATGTTAATGATACTGATTTAGCTTTTGCTAGTCACCTATCTGTTGAAAAGGTGCATGCAATGAAAACTGGTGATGGGGAATTCACCAACGAAGAAATTAATCAACTTTATGACTATATGTCTGCTAATGCTTAATTAGTAATCATAAAAAAGGCTTCACTCTTAATTTGAGTGAAGCCTTTTTTATCCGTGTTTTTCATGCCAAGCCTTAATTTGAGCTAGCCTCTTCTTAAATCGAATTTCATTTCCCTGATCACTAGGATGATAGAATACCTCGTCTTCTATCTCTGGCGGCATAGTTTTCATATTGGTCAATTTATCCGGACTGTCTTGAGCATATTGATAATCTTCACCATAATGCAAATCCTTCATCAACTTAGTTGGTGCATTCCTAATCTGCAATGGAACTGGGAGATTCCCTGTCTTCTTAATTAATTTCTTTGCCTTTTTTTGTGCTACATAAACTGAATTAGATTTTGGTGTAGAGGCCAAGTAAATCACACATTCTGTTAAATGAACTCCACATTCTGGCAAACCGATGTATTTACATGCTTGAAAAGTATTAATTGCGACATTTAAACTATTGGTATCTGCTAAACCCACATCTTCACTAGCAAAACGAACTAGTCTTCTAGCAATATATAAGGGATCCTCTCCGCCCTCAATCATACGGTTAATCCAGTAAACAGCTGCATCAACATCACTGTTACGCATTGATTTATGCAAAGCTGAAATTAAATTATAGTGCTCTTCACCATGTTTGTCATAACGTAAAGATTTAGTATCAATTAACTGACTTAAAATATCATCATCAACTACAACGGTCTTACCAGATTTTTTACCATTCAAAACGGCAATTTCAAGAGTATTTAGACTGCTACGTGCATCCCCATTACCAAAGATTGCAATCTTACGTAAAGCCTCATCTGAGATTTTTATATTAAATTCAGGAAAAGCATTTGGATTCTTTAACGCTTGTTTTAAAAGTTGAATGATATTATCGGTAGTCAAAGAGTGCAACACGAATACCTTCGCTCTACTTAAAAGCGCCGAATTTACTTCAAAAGAAGGATTTTCGGTTGTAGCACCAATCAATGTGATACTCCCCTGCTCCACAAACGGCAAAAAAGCATCCTGTTGAGCTTTATTAAAACGGTGAATTTCATCAATAAAGACAATTGTCCTCTCACCAAATTGGCGATTTTGCTCTGCCTCTTCCATAATTTTCCGAATATCTTTGATTGAAGAAGTAACCGCACTAAAGGTGATAAAATGCGCCTTCGTGCGTTTAGCGATGATTTCAGCAAGAGTTGTCTTGCCTGTGCCAGGTGGTCCCCATAGAATTAATGAGGGCACCTCATCCTTCTCAATTAATTCACGCAAGATCTTATCTGGACCGATTAAATCATCTTGACCAACGAAATCTGCTAAGGATTGTGGACGCACGCGGTCTGCCAATGGCGTATTTTTATTTTGATTTGCTAAAGAAAATAATGATTCTTCTTTCATAACTTTACCTCAAAATCATTATAACAAGAAAAACAGCCATCTTAATGATGACTGCTTTTTTAATAATTTGCGATTTTAGGTTCCACAAAGCTATGAACAAACCAGAGATCAATACTGTCAAATATAAGATTAACAATAAATAAAATCAATGTGTCCAACCACATTGGATCATACTGCCAAATTATATTAGCGTGAGGCGACATGCGCTTAATATCGATCAAAGTTTCTAAATGAGAGAAAATAATTAAACCTGAATACACAGCAACAACTACTAAGATTGCGATTACTAGTAATCTAATCCACAACGTGCTTTTAAATGGAAGAAAATCTGTGATCATCCTTGAAGCAAAGTTAGCAAAACTAACAAAAAGATAAATAAGTAAAATGATCATAATGATAAAGAGCCAATGTAATAAAACATCTCTCATTAAATCATAGTGTGCTGGCCAAAGCTGAAAATCTCGATAGACTTGAATAAAACTGTTTAATCCGTAACCTGGCAGCAACAAGATCCCATTAATAATTTGTTGCAAGAAAAAGAACAAAGCACAGGCAACCATGCTTGTAGACACATTGGCTAGATAAGTCTTTCTTTCATCAGCAGCTACTAAATGCCAGCTCTGACTCAAGTTAATCTTTTCATTTTGCCAGCAGGTCGCTGCACAAAAGGCAATGTCAAAATAGATGGTCAGCCACATGTAAGTATCTTCCCAGTATCCTGTTAAACCTGAATTAACTGAAAAGTTACTGGGCATGGTTATTCTCAATACGGTCATAAAAATGACTGTAAAAATGTTAACTACAAACAGCAAATAAATATAACGCTGTTTTTGTGACCACATCTGTTTAAATAAATTCCAAAAACTAGTCAAGTTTCTCACTTTCCTATCTTATCTTATCTTGGGTTCAACGAATTTTTGTACTAAGTAAGAGTTAACTATCCCTAAAATTAGTGAACCAACAAAGTATTCAATAGTAATCATTGGGAATGTATCACCACTGTATGCTCGATTTTTCATCATATGATTGATATACATCGTAGTTATTTGATCATTAATTCTAAAGGCAATGGTGACACCTACGATTACCAAGATTGCCATAACAAAAATCTTGATCACAGTTGAGTTCTTACCAAGTAATTGATCTGTAATAGTTCTGGTCAAAAAATTGGCAAAACTAACAAAACAAAAGATGATTAAAACCAATCCAATTAGCCAAAAGATCAATTCAAAAAAGCCTGCATAATCAGACCATGAATTGAAGCCGGAGGTTTGATTGAAAATTTTGACTATATTATAGCCATAGCTAAGGCAATCAATTACAAAGACAATGATCCCCAGCACAACTTGAATGACAAAGATATATGCGCATTCAACCAAACTGGTAAAAATATTGATCCACCAAAGCTTAATACTTGATACTGGTATCAACTGCCAAGTCTGACTCAAATTAATCTTTTCATTTTGCCAGCAAAGTAAGCCAAGAAAAACAACATCACCAATAGCAGTAGTCATTATTCCTAAGGCCAAAATAACATCCCAAAACCTAGGATGTGAACCTTGACCAAACACCAAATAGCCTTTAGTAAAATTGTTGCTAGTGATCAGATCCATTAAAAAAATAAAAATCACTGCAAAGGTTTGTACCAATAATACTAGATGAGCATAGCGTCGTTTCTGGACAAACATTTGCCTAAATAAGGCTGAAAAACTAGTCATAAGTACCTCCTTAATTTTGCTTTGCTTCGACAAATTTGTTCAAGAGCAAAATATCAATCAAGGTTACTACCACATCAAAGAGTAAAAATGCTACTAATGTACCACTCATTTGCAAATCATTATTACCATCAGTTAAGAATGGAATAAAATTACTAATTGCACCAAAAACAACTGTAGTTGCTTTACTTAATAACCAAATAATCGCAATAATAATTACTACTCTAACGATAAACATAATAAATTTGCTAGAACCGTTAGGCAAAAAGTCCATAATACTGCGGCTGCTTAAGTTAATAAGGCTAACAATGGCATACCAAGCATAACCGAGTAATATTACTAAAACTAAAGCTCCAAGCAGACTCCACCAGTCTTGTACAGCTAAGCGGTGACTTTCCTCAAAGAAACCAGACAAATTCTTTCTAACTTCATTCACCGTTAAGACAGGTAAACAAGTAACTGCTACGGTAATTCCTTCCAAGATGATTAACCACAGATAAGAAATAAAAGCAGTCCCAAAATTACTTAGCAAAAATTCAGTATCATTAATAGGAATCAGTCGCCAAGTTTGACTACGGTTAATCTTTTCATTCTTAACGGATGAAATAATCCAGTAGACAAAGTTTGCAAAAAATGATGTGATAAACATCATGACACCAAAGATCAATAAGTAAGCAATCAAATGGTTAGTTACCTCACGATGACCATTAATCATCATGACATTGGGTTCGCCTCTCATGGAAAAAATCATCCAAAGCGAAAAGCACAAACTTGAAAATGCTTGAATCAAATAAATTAGATAAACTGCCCTACTTTTTTCTTGAAACATCCTGTTGAACAAAGTATTGAAACTAGTCATTATTCATCATCCTCATCTGCATAAAAACTTTCATAGTATTCTTCAATGCTCTTATGATTTTGACGGATATCATCAGCTGATTTATGTTCTAGAACTGTATGATCTTTTACAACAACTACTTCATCAAGCAATGATGAAATTTCGTTGACAAAGTGATCTGAAATTAAAATTGTGGCCTTTTCTTCTTTCCAAAGAATAATAGAGTTGATGATCTTCTTACGTGCCATCGCATCAATTCCACCAAAAGGTTCATCAAGTAAGTACAAATCAGCTTTGCGTGCAAAGGTCAATGCAATAATCAACTTTTCTCTCATACCACGTGATAATTGACTGAGTTTCATTTCTGGATCAAGCTTCATGAACTTACGTAATTCAGTAAATTCATTTTCATCAAAATCTTGAAAAATGATGGCATAAAACTTAACCACGTCCTTAATCTTAGTGGAGTCACTGAAACCAGTTAAGCCATCAGTAAAGGACAATTTAGCCTTTCTCTCGGCTTCTTTAGTTGAACCTTCAAGATTGACTTCACCGCGATAATTCTTTGCGACGCCGGCAATAATTCGCATCAGAGTCGTCTTACCAGCACCATTTTCACCTAATAAAGCAACGATTTTACCTGAAGATAGATTTAAATTTACATCTTTTAAAATCATCTTCTGATTCTTTTTATAAGATAAATCTTTGACCTGTAATAAATCTGACATTTTACTCCTCACTTTCCTTTAAATACTTTTCCAAAACTGTCACTAAACTATCTCTTTCAACACCTAACTTAGCCATATTCTGAACAAACTCATCTAATTGATTATCAATCAATGTTTGCTTAGTTTTGGCTAATAATTCTATATCTTCAGTAACAAAATTACCTTCGCCTCTCTTAGTGTAAAGAATGCCTTGATCGTTCATCTGTTGCAAAGCACGTTGAACTGTATTAACGTTAACTGTCAATTCAAGTGCTAACTTTCTTACAGATGGGATTTTCTCTCCTGCTTTCATCTTCCCCAAAGCAATTTGACGATATAAATATTGTTCAATTTGAAGATAAATGGGAATATTATCTTTAAATTCCATTTACTCACCTTCTGTTTTTAGCTGTATTACATATCTATTACACTAATAATATAACTATCTTTTTGCCTTTTTGCAAGCATTAAATTTGTTTCACAATTTAGAAAAATAATAAAAAAAGCTTATACATCCTATTAATAAAGGATGTATAAGCTTTTAATAATAGCAGTGAATTATTTTTATAAGATAAAGTTCAAAAAAATTCATTGGTTTATCAATGATTTCATGTTGTTTAAAAGTATATATTTTAAATGATTATGACTAAAATAGTTTCACTACTTAGCTCTTTCCGCATTTAATTCTGCCATCTTAATCATGACATCGACCGCTTTATACATTGATTCAAGCACAGTATATTCGTAGCGGCCATGCATGTTTTCTTCACCGGCAAAAATATTAGGACATGGCAGACCCATGTAAGTTAATTGAGAGCCGTCTGTACCACCACGAACTGGATCTTCATTAACTTCTAAACCTTCTGCCTTGTATGCATCCCTAGCTAAATCCACAATATCCATGTGCTTCTTCAATTCATCAGCCATATTGTAGTATTGATCATTCATTTGAAGCTTAATACGTTCAACGCCAAATTCATCGTTCATCTTTTTAACGATTGACTTAACCAAATTCTTACGGTCTTCAAGTCCATCACGTTCAAAGTCACGAATAATGTAATCCAGATGAGCGTTATCAACAGTACCATTAAAACTCAACAAATGGAAGAAACCTTCACGACCATCGGTGTGTTCTGGACGATCGTGTTCAGGTAACTGATTATGAAAATCAATTCCGACTTGCACAGCGTTAATCATTTGACCTTTAGCTACAGCTGGGTGAACGTTAACCCCTTGAATATCAAGACTAAATTGAGCAGCAGAGAAAGTTCCCCAGTCCAACTTACCTGGTGCTTCACCATCAACAGTAAAGGCAAAATCGGCTCCGAAATCTTTTACGTCAAAATGTTCTGCACCGGTACCAATTTCTTCATCTGGAGTAAATGCTAAGCGAATCTTGCCGTGCTTAACTTCTGGATGATTCATTAAGTATTCCGCAAAGGTCATTAATTCAGAAACACCACACTTGTCGTCCCCACCAAGCAAGGTATCGCCTGAGGCAGTAATTATAGTTTGACCCTTGTAATTCTTCAAGTGTGGAAAGACCTTTGGATCAAGGTAAAATTCTGAATCTCCTAATTGAATCTTGCTTTCACCATCGTAGTTCTTATGAATTTGTGGCTTAACATTTTCCGAATTAAAGTCAGCTGTATCACTATGTGCTAAAAAGCCCATGACAGGCACATCATAATCAACGTTTGAAGGAATTTCAGCGATTACACTACCTGCTTTTTGGTTGTAATGAATGTCACTTAAACCTAAGTCTTCAAGATCCTTCATAATGACATTCTTTTGGAAGTTTTCTTCTCTTTCAGTTGAAGGAAAACGATCTGAATGTTCATCTGAACGTGAATTTACTTTTACATACTTTAAAAATCTTGGTAACAAGTTTGGGTATTCCATTTACTCTGTCCTCTTTCTATTTAAAACAAATCTTGGAATGGATTAGTTGAAACTTCTGAAAGCTCAACGCAAACATTCCAGTTATTCTCTTCGTTCCATTTCTTGAGACGATCGTATACCTTATATTTAAACAATTTTTCAGTATAATGACCAGGGTCAACTACTGTTAAACCGGATGAAATCATATCATGACCTACGTGATAGTAAACGTCACCAGTAATAAAGGCATCTAGATTATCATCTAAAGCGCTAGTCCAATATTTACCACCATCACCGCAAATAAAACCAACAGTAGAAATTTGTTTTTCATTATCTGCAGTAATCAGTCTAGCCATCTTAATGTTCATTTTATCTTTAACATAATAGGCAAAATCATAAGCTGACATTGTTTTAGGCAACTTACCTTTACGTCCCATTGCAATGCCATCATCATCTAAACAAAATGGCTCTACATCTTTTAATCCTAATTCTTCAGCCTGCCAATCGGCAGAACCATTTTGAGCTTTATCAGAATTGGTATGAATTGAATAAACAGTAATCCCATTTTTGATAATCTCGCCATACATTGCATTTTGCGCATTGGCAAAGTTCAAATTGCGAGCTGGTCTAAACATTACTGGGTGATGACTAACAATAAAATTAACACCTTTTTTGACAGCTTCTTCAACTACTTGCGGACGTACATCTAAAGTAGTCATTACTTTAGTAACATCAGCATCCATTGAACCAATTTGCATGCCAACAGGATCGCCCTTAGAAGCAATGTCTTCTGGGAAATCTTGTCTCAAGCGTTCTACTATATCTTTAACTTTAGTCATCGCTTAATTCCTCCTTAATCAGTTGAATATTATGTTCAACTTCATTAATACGGTCTTCATCTTTCTTGCGTGCTTTATTCAAATTTTGCAGCAATTTTTCATAATATTGCAATTGCCCTTGCCACTTTTGATAAAAGACTGGATTTTTTTCACGCATGATAAATGGGCCAAATAAAATCTCTTTTTCAGTTAAATCATGCTTGTCTGAAGTTAATCCTGCCTTAATTAATTCATAAGTGTGGCCTGCTTCCTCAATTAACTTTTCAACTACAATTTGATAATTATGCATCATTAGCCAATTACGTACACCTGCTTCACCGATATTAGGCTCAAGCACTAAATTCTTAAATTGAAAATCTTTACTCCAAGCTGTATCTAAGATATCTACCATTAATTTACCGCCCATACCAGCAATAACAACAGTATCTACTTGATCTTGATGAGTAATAGTCTCCAAGCCATTGCCTAAACGCGTTTCAATTTGGTCACTTAAACCTGCCTCTGCAATATCACTTTTAGCATTTTCAAGCGGACCTTCAGCTACATCACTTGCAATGGCAAATTTTATTTTTCCTGATTTAACTAATTCAATTGGCAAATAAGCATGGTCGGTTCCAATGTCTGCAACTTTGCTGTCCGGATCAACCATTTTTGCCAGCGTATTTAATCTTAAGTTCATTTAATCCTCCATAAAGAGTATGTTTAATCAAATTTTAGCATATTTAGTAGTTGTTTTTAGTCATGTTTTGCTATAATCGTACAAAGAAAGTGGGTTTTTGCATTGAAAAGAACTGAGACAGTAACTTTAACTAACATGTGCATGATCAAAAATGGAGATAAAATTCTAGTTTTGGACCGCAACGATCCAGTTTGGCCAGGCCTTACCTTCCCTGGTGGTCACGTTGAACCACATGAGTCTTTTAATGATTCTGTTGTTCGAGAGATCAAAGAAGAAACCGGACTGACCATTTCTCATCCCCAATTTGTTGGAGCAAAGCAGTTCTATGATAAAAATCATGAACGCTATTTAGTCTTTTTCTATGTTGCCGATAAATTTAAGGGGACAGTCAAGGCATCAGACGAAGGGACTTTAACTTGGATGACTAAAGAAGAGCTGCAGCAACATAAGCTAGCTTATAATTTTGATCATGATTTACCTGTATTTTTCGATCCTAATGTTAGTGAACATATGCTTGATGGAAAACGAGATGAACTTTTTTAGATGAAAAAAACAGAAAGCAAAGTATCGCTTTTTATTGCATTAATTGCAATTATTATTTTTGCTTCGGTACCGCTTTGGCACTTTGATTTAAATGCCAATAGACCTCAGACTCAAGTCGTAAAAAAGAAAAAGCCTAAAAAGAAGAAAAAAGTAGTTCATAAGGTTACCTGGGGTTATCCTTTTAAACGCCTTTACGAAAAGAAAATAAAATTTAAATCAGGTCAAAAATTCGGTGAAACTGACATAATTAGACGTTACTACCCTACTAAGAGTTACTTCCACGATGGTTACGACTTCGGCTTCAGCGAAGTAGGACACTCCACTGTTTATGCTGTGCATGCTGGGACAGTTCATAAAGTTAAGTATGCTCCAGGCCTTGGCTTATATGTTTGGGTGATTTCTGATGATGGCTATGTAGAAATCTATCAAGAAGGTTTTCTCAGCATCACAGATATTTACGTAAAGAAGGGCCAAAAGATTAAGTTAGGCCAAAAGATCGGTCGCTTAACCGGTTCTCACATCCACTTAGGAATAACTAAGACAGACAAGAAATACATTGATAAACATGGTGTACCATGTCGCTACTACTGGAAAGACAATGGTACTTGGCTTAATCCTATGAAAATTATTGAAGATGACATTGCCGAAGGAAAAGCCAGCAGATCCTAAAAAAGACGTTAAGCATAACAGCTTAACGTCTTTTTTATAGATCTAGATAATTAATCCATAAAGTCACGCAATTGATTTGAACGACTTGGGTGACGAAGCTTTCTTAAAGCCTTAGCTTCAATTTGACGAATACGTTCACGAGTAACGCCAAACACCTTCCCCACTTCTTCCAAAGTACGAGTACGGCCATCATCAAGACCAAAACGCAAACGTAAAACATTTTCTTCACGGTCAGTCAAAGTTTCAAGTACTTGTTCAAGTTGTTCCTTTAACATTTCATATGAAGCATGTTGTTCTGGACTAGTTGCATCCTTATCCTCAATGAAGTCACCTAAGTGTGAATCATCCTCTTCACCAATAGGAGTTTCAAGAGAAACTGGCTCTTGTGCAATTTTAAGAATATCACGAACCTTATTGGTTGACATATTCATTTCAGCACCAATTTCTTCTGGAGTTGGTTCACGACCTAAGTCTTGTAACAATTGACGTTGAATTCTAATCAACTTGTTGATCGTTTCAACCATGTGGACAGGAATTCTGATTGTACGAGCCTGATCTGCAATAGCACGAGTAATAGCTTGTCTAATCCACCAAGTAGCATAAGTAGAGAACTTAAATCCAAGACGATAATCAAACTTATCTACGGCTTTCATTAGCCCCATGTTACCTTCTTGAATCAAATCAAGAAATGACATTCCACGTCCCACATAACGCTTAGCAATAGAAACTACCAAACGAAGGTTAGCTTCAGCCAATTCTTGCTTTGCTTCTTCGTCCCCTTCTTCAATTCTTTTGGCAAGTGCAATTTCTTGATCAGCAGTAAGAAGAGGTACACGTCCAATTTCTTTCAGGTACATCCGCACTGGATCGTTCATTCGAACGCTGGATGGTGCAGACATATCTTTTAATTCAGCCTTTTCAACATCTTTTTGTTTCTTTAAGGCTAGTCGTGATGGATCCCCATTCTCATCTACAATACTAATACCGTTATCTTCAAACTCTTGTACTAGTTGATCGACAGCCTTACCCTGCAAATTATATGGCTTAATCAGACGAGCAGTGAAATCTTTTTCTGTGATTATCTTGTCTTTTTTAACGTCCTTAACGACTTTCTTAACCATCTTGTCTAAAGATAGTTTTTGTGTAGTTTCTTTTTCTGCCACTAAAAAGCCTCCTTAATTAACCTAAGATTCTCTTCAACTCAATAATTTTTTGAGTAACTTCTATTGTTTTTTGAACATCTTCTCTGCGCTTAGCATCCTGCAATTGATTTTGAAGCTCATTCAGCTGGGAATAAATGCTGCGCTTTTGAAGTGCAAACACGTGCTCATTAATTTCTTGAATTGTAAAATCCTTCGGCATATGTGCTAGTTCAGCATCTACTATTATACCTTGAAGTTGCTCAGGAATAAAATCTAAAAAACTATCAATTTGTGGATTCTCATGCGTTGCAGCAAATTTTAGCCATAACTGGGATAAAGTTTCATAATCTTGATCAGGAAAATGAAACTTACCTTCCTGTAAATACTGTTGAGCATTTGCCGAATGAATAAATAAATAAAGCAAACGTGACTGACTAGGATGTTTTTGCACTTCTGTTTGCTGAATCGGCAATGTGTCTACACTCGTAGCAGGATCACCAAGATTTAAATCATTTGGTTGTTGAGCATAATAATCACGATTACGAGTTCGAGTATGACTGCGAGCACGATTATTTTTCCGCCGCTCACGAGCTAAGTTAGCTTTTAAAGAATTAAGCGATACACCAGCTGATCTAGATAATTTTTCCAGATACATATCTTGTTCAACTGGGTTTTTAACCTGACTAATTTCTTTAACTGCTTCATTTAAATATGTAATTTTTTCGCGATCATTATCTAAATTGTATTTCTGAGCTAATCTCTTAAGAAAGAAATCTGTAGGAGTTAAAGCACCCTTTATTTCTCCTCGATACTTCTCAGCGCCATATTTTCTTACATATTCATCTGGATCAAGCTTCTCTGGCAGGACAACAATTCCTAAATTAAAATTGCCGTCTTTACTAAACATTCGTGCTGCACGTTCTTCAGCGTGAACCCCCGGATCATCACCATCATAATTGACAATAATATTTGGAGTTACACGACGCAACATGTAAACTTGATCATCAGTCAAACTAGTCCCCATTGAAGCAACACCGGATTTGATTCCAGCTTTATAAGCAGCAATTACATCCATATACCCTTCATATAGAACTAGATGATCTTCACTACGAGCCGCTTTTTTGGCTTCCGCAAAATGAAATAAAACTTTAGACTTAGTAAAAACTTCAGTCTCCGGACTATTCATATACTTAGCTTCAGTTTTATCATTTGAAATTCGACGTCCAGAAAATCCAATGGAACGACCATTTTCATCTTCTAAAGGAAACATAAGGCGATCGCGGAAACGATCAAATAATCGACCGTCCTGAGTTTGTACAAATAAACCACTTTGCGCTAATTCGTCATCCTTATACTCCTTACCTCTCAGATAAGTTATTAAAACATTATCTTCTTTAGGAGCATAGCCTATTTTAAAATGCTCAAGTGTATCAGAATCTAATTGACGTTTTTTTGCATATTGCATCCCCCGCTCACCAGCTTTGGTAGTTAACAACACACGATGATAAAAGTCTACCGCGTCCTTATTAATACGCATAATGGGACTTAATTTTGTTCCACCATTTGCATTATAATCAGCTGGCATTGCAATGTGAGCAAATTCAGCAACTCGTTGAACACTTTCAGGAAAAGTTAGATTGTCTTTATACATTAAAAACTTAAAGACATTGCCACCCTTACCGCAACCAAAACATTTAAAAAACTGTTTTTCCTCGTTCACCGTAAAAGATGGTGTTTTTTCCTGATGAAAAGGGCAAAGACCGATATAGTCTTTGCCTTTCTTTTCAAGTGAGACGTATTGGCTGATTACATCCACGATATTAACGTTACTGCGAACTTCCGCAATAAAATCTTCAGGAATTCGTCCAGCCATATGAAACACCTTTTCTATCTAATTATTTAATAACCAACTTACTCAAATCGCCTAAACGATCAGCTAATTCACTAATAGCAAACAATTGAGCTAAACGATTATTCTTAACTTTTTCATCTTTATCCATAATCATATTAGCTTCGAAGTATTGATCAATTACTGGTTGTAAATGAACAAATCCTTGGTACAAATCAGCTAAGCTGTCAATATTTTGTAAGTTTTGAACACCAGCATAAAGTTCTTTTTCACTATTATCAACAAATAAGCTTTCATCAACAGCAACCTTGCCAGTGAACTTAGCCTTCTTCAAAATGTTGTTAATTCTAGTCAAACTTTCTACCACTGGCTTAAATTCTTCATCATCATGGTGAAGTTGCAATACATTAGCAGCAGCTAAAATTTGACTTGGATCTTGTTGACTTGAAGCAAGAACAGCATCAACAATATCATACTTAAATTTATTCTTTTGTAAGTATTGCTTTACACGATCACGAATAAAGTCGGCTATTTCTTGTTCAGCATCGCCCTTAGGAAGCTTAGCTGGAGTTACACCACCAAGCATGTTAATGATTTCTGGTAATACTTCATTAAATGGAAGTGACCATTTTTCATTAAGCAAAATTCTAACAATACCATAAGCATAACGACGAAGTGCATATGGGTCATTAGATGATGTAGGAATCATACCTGCACCAAAGAAGGTAATGATAGTATCAATCTTATCTGCAACTGATAATAATGAACCTACTGTAGTTTCTGGAAGTGGACCTTCTGCTGTAGCTGGCATGTAGTGTTCTTTAATAGCAACTGAAACTTCTTCATCTTCGCCAGCAAGACGAGCATAATGCATCCCCATTACACCTTGAAGTTCTGCAAATTCACCTACCATTTGAGTTACTAAGTCAAACTTGTAAAGTTCACTTGCACGATCAAAATCAGTAACTACATTTTCAGGTAAATTCCAACGCTTTGCAAGGTAATCACCAATCATGCGAACACGTTGCATCTTTTCGGCCATTGAACCAATCTTATCGTGGAATGAAACATTCTTAAGACGATCAACAAAGTGGCTGAGTGGATACTTACGGTCTTCATCATAGAAGAATTGAGCATCGTCTAGACGAGCAACCAATACCTTTTCGTTACCAGAAATAACGTTGTCAAGGTAATCCTTGTTACCGTTACGAACAGCGATAAAGTGGTTAATTAACTTGCCATTTTCATCGTAAACTTCGAAGTATCTTTGGTTATCCTTCATTGAAGTAATTAAAACTTCATCAGGAATGTTTAAGTACTTTTCATCGAATGAACCAGCAAAAACAGTTGGATATTCAACAAGGTAAGTAACTTCTTCAAGTAAATCTTTATCTGGTTTAATTTGCCAATGATTCTTCTTAACCAATTCGTTCATTTGGTTAACAATCATGTCTTTACGTTCTTCTGCATTAGCGATTACGTATTGATCCTTCAATGCGTCTTCATAATCGTCAGCATTAGCTAAGACAACAGAATCACCTAAGAAGCGGTGGCCTTGAGTCTTACGACCTGCAGTAATATCCAAAATCTTAACAGGAATTACATCGCTACCAAATAATGATACAAGCCAGTGAATTGGACGAACAAATTCAAAATCATTTGAATCCCAACGCATCTTAGTTGGGAAAGTCATTGCCTTAATAATATCGCTCATGCCAAGCAAGATATCGCTAGCTTTTTTACCTTCTTTTTGTACGTGAACGTAAGCATATTCAGTACCCTTAAGTTCTTCGAAGTAAATATCATCAGTAGTCATACCTTGACCGCGAGCAAAACCTTGTGCAGCCTTGGTCCAATTACCATCAGCATCTTGGGCAATCTTCTTTGCAGGACCTTTTTTAACTTCATCGATATCATCTTGCTTTTCAGCTAAGTCTTCTACCAAAAGAGTTAAACGACGTGGAGTTGAAAAAGTCTTGATATCTTTGAACTTTAAGCCATTTTCTTTTAAAAACTTTCTTGTTCTGTCAGCTAATTGCTTAACGCTGCGTGGAACAACGTGAGCTGGCATTTCTTCAGTACCAATTTCAAATAAATAATCTTTAGCCATTTTCTACCCCCGCTTTCTTATCTTCTGCACTCTTAAGTAATGGGAAGCCGCGCTTTTCACGTTCTTCGACAAACTTAACAGCAACTTCGTGAGCCAAGTTTCTAATTCTTGATAAGTAACCAGCACGTTCAGTTACTGAAACAGCGCCACGAGCATCAAGCAAGTTGAAAGTATGTGAACACTTCAAGATATAGTCGTATGCTGGGTGTACAAGATTTTGACTAAGTAAACGCTTAGCAGTTGATTCATAAATATCGAAGAATTTAAGAAGTTGTTCTTGATCTGATTCTTCAAAAGCATACTTAGAATGTTCATATTCGGGTTGCTTAAAGATATCACGGTAAAGTACGCCGTCGCCCCATTCAAGGTCAAAAACATTGTTAACGTCTTGAATGTATGATGCAAGTCTTTCAACACCATAAGTAATTTCACTCATAGTTGGCTTAACATCTAATTCACCAACAACTTGGAAGTAAGTAAATTGGCTAACTTCCATACCATCAAGCCATACTTCCCAACCAACACCGGCACAACCCATTGATGGATTAGCCCAGTTGTCTTCTACGAAACGAATATCGTGTTCCAAAGGATCGATACCTAAAACCTTCAAACTGTCTAAGTAATATTGTTGAATATCCTTAGGAGCTGGCTTAATAACAACTTGGAATTGGTGGTGTTGGAATAACCGGTTAGGGTTTTCACCATAACGACCATCTGCAGGTCTTCTAGAAGGCTCTACATAACAAGCTGCCCATGGTTCTGGACCAACTGCACGAAGAAAAGTGTAAGGACTCATAGTACCTGCACCCTTTTCAACGTCATATGAAGGCATAATCATACAACCTTTGGAGGACCAGAATTGTTCCAGCTTAAAGATCATATTTTGAATGTTTAATTTCTTATCTGCCATTTTCCTTAATTCTCCTCCTGCGCTAGGCCATAAAAAAAGCCTATGCAAAATTTTGCATAGGGACGAAATATTATCGCGGTTCCACCCTAATTCAGGAAGTATTCTTCCTGCACTTAATTGAATATGACTAGAGGTGCCTTTTCCTAATATGCCCTTCCACCTATCGACACTCGCTAAATTAGTACTTTTTTAAATCCTCATCATCGTCAAATACGTGTTTATTTTAACACATGAATTAGGTTAAAACCAGACTTTAAAACAGCTTTATTTCATCTAAAAATTTTTTAGTTTTCAGATTTAAATCGATTGTTTCTCTATAGATACGATCAATTGCTTTACGAGTTGCTTTTTTAGTCTCAGCATTTAATTCAATATTGCCCAACCGATTAATAGGTAAAAGTCCGATTGTGCGCAATACTGCAGTCTGCTTAGGCATTAAATGCAGCCGACTATTTACTACTGCAAAATGATCACTGCAAATAATTCCGCCTAATTTAATCGAATAATCAAATGTACCTTTTTCCTTGCCACAAATAACGCAATGACGCAATTCGGGCTCAACTCCAAAAGCACTTAACATTTTCATCTGTACGATTTGCGTAATCATTTCATTATCTACACCAGCATCAATCTTCTTCAGGGCAAAAACCGCTAAGTCATAATATTTACCAAGAGGTTGATATTCGACAAAAGCGTGATCAATTAAGTCAAAAATAAAAGAAGTGTAAGCATTCTTCGTCAAGTCACGGTACAAACCGTCAAACTGCTTCACTTCTTTATATGTACGCAGATTGCTTAAACCATGACCGTTTGTATAAATGACATATGTACCCATTGAGAAATTCAATGTCGCTGCACTCAATTGTGATTTTGGTCTCAATGCCCCTTTCACAATCAATGTAATAATGCCATCTTCTTTAGTCATGATCTTAGCTAATAAGTCTGCTTCTTTATATTTTTGCCTTTTAAAAATGATGCCCTGAACTTCTTTCAGTTCACGTGCCATCAACTAAGCTCCTTCTTGTCGTAGCCAATAAGTTTCAAAAAGCTTGGATCTGAACGCCAATTGTGTTGAACTTTAACCCAAAGGCGTAGATTTACTTTTTCACCAAGTAAATGCTCTATTTCTTTACGTGAATTAATACCGATCTGTTTGAGCATTTTACCACCTTTACCGATAATAATGCCTTTTTGACCATCTTTCTCCACATAAATAGTAGCTTCTATTAGTAACTTGCCATTTTGATGCTTATTCATTTGATCAACTGCAACTGCGGTAGCATGTGGCACTTCTTGGGAAGTTAGTCGCAGAATTTGTTCACGAATAAGTTCGGCTACCACAAAATATTCTGGGCGATCTGTGATCTGGTCAGCACCATAATATTGTGGGCCCTCTGGTAAATACTTATTAATTGTATTAAGTAAATCTTCAATACCAATACCCTGAGTAGCAGAAATTGGTAGTATTTCTTTAAAACCCTCAAGTTTATGATATGAATCCATAATTGGCAAAAGTTTATTAGGATGAATTTGATCAACCTTGTTAATTACCAAAAATACTGGTACCTTAACTTCTTTTAACAAGTTAGCAATATATTGATCACCTTTACCAATTTCCTCAGGTTCAACCATGAATAAGACTAAATCAACGTCATTTAAACTAGATAAACTAGCCTTATCCATATAATCGTCAAGTTTTGAATGAGGTTTAAAGATACCTGGCGTGTCAACAAATACAACTTGCATTTTATTTGAAGTATAAATACCTGAGATACGATTACGCGTTGTTTGTGGCTTACTTGATGTGATTGCTACTTTTTGACCTACTAAATAGTTCATTAAAGTTGATTTACCTACATTTGGTCGACCAACTAAAGCAACAAAGCCAGATTTAAATTGTTTTTCTTCCATCTATTTACCTCTGCCTTCATCTAATTGATCAGGATATAATGGCAACCCATATTCTTCCAATACCTTTCCTTGAATGCCAAACATTTCTTTGGCTTCATCAGGTTTGATATGATCATAGCCATTTAAATGTAAGAATCCATGAACTACTGTATAGCCAAATTCTCGATCAAATCCTGTACCATATTCCTTACTATGACGCTTTATCACGCTAGGACACATAAACAAGTCCCCAATATCTTCTTGAAAATCTGGATCATCTTCAAAAGCTGATAAATCAATTGCATCCTCACCATCTTCTATTGCAAAAGAAATAACATCAGTTGGACGATCTTTATCGCGATATTTCAAATTAATCTCATGACTACGGTCTTCATCGACAAAGTTAATACTCATTTCTAAGTTATTATCTTTGCCAATTTCCTTTTTAGCTAAAAGCAATAACTTCATAATCCAGTCTTGCCAGTCGCGATTCTTATCGTCTAAAAATCCGACTTCATCATGATAAGTAACATCAATTGGATCCATTTTTAATTTTTAATGTCCTCTTTTTCATAAGCAGTAATAATTTTGGCAACTACAGGATGTCGAACGACATCATTTGCAGAGAAGTTGATGAACTTAATTTGGTCGATATTCTTTAAAATATGCTTAGCATCGATCAAACCGCTATGCTGTCGTCCCGGCAAATCGACTTGAGTCATATCTCCATTTACGACCATCTTAGAGTTGAATCCAAGACGTGTTAAGAACATCTTCATCTGTGCATCTGTAGTATTTTGGGCTTCATCAAGAATTACAAAGGCATCATCAAGAGTACGTCCACGCATGTAAGCAAGTGGGGCAACCTCAATTACACCACGTTCCATCAAGCGGTCAGTCGTATTAGTACCAAGAATAGCGTACAAAGAATCGTAAATTGGTCTTAAGTAAGGATCAACTTTTTCTTTTAGATCTCCTGGCAAAAAGCCTAATGACTCGCCAGCTTCTACAGCTGGTCTAGTCAAAATTATGCGAGAAACTTCACCCCTTTTAAAGGCAGCGATTGCACAGACAACAGCCAAAAAAGTTTTACCTGTTCCGGCTGGTCCTATTCCAAAAACAACATCAGATTTATCAATGGCTTCAACATAACGCTTTTGACCCATATTTTTGACTCTAATTGGTCTACCTTTAGCATCCCGAATTAAAACCTTTTTATACAGATCTGCAAAGTACTCAGTTGTACCCTTATCCGCCATCTTCATCGCACTCACAGTGTCGGGCGCACCAACGTTAACGCCGGTATTCACAACATTGTCTAACGCTTTTAAAACAGCAATAGCCTTTTTAATATTTGCCTCATCATCTCCAACAATTACAATCTCATTGCCAGTATCCGAAATAGACAAATCATAACCCTCTGAAAGAAGCTTTAGATTTCCATCATTAACTCCAACTAATTTTTGAATGTCTTCTACCTTTTGAGGTATAAAAGTTGTTTGAGCCAAAAAGACCCGCTCCTTCTTGTTACTACTAATTCAGCTGATCACGAACTGTTTGTGAAGCAGCCTTGCCATCGGCACGTCCTTTAATTTTTGGCATCAATGCTTTCATTACTTTACCAAAATCAGACTTACCTTTGGCACCAACTTCATCAATCGTTTCCTTAACAGCAGATTCAAGTTCTTCCTTGCTCATTTGTTTAGGCATATACTTTTCTACTACAGCTAATTCCTTCTTAGTTTCTTCAACTAATTCAGTACGTTTGGCTTTAGTAAATTCCTCGATTGATTCTTCTCTTTGCTTTTTCTCACGATTAAGAACCGTTAATTCTTCATCTGGAGTTAAATCATGTCCCAACTTGATTTTTTCATTCATCAAAGCAGATTTAATCATCCGGACAGTATTAAGCGTAGTCTTATCATGATTTTTCATGGCTGTTTTCATATCAGTCATGATCTTATCTGACAAACTCAATATGCATCCTTCTTTCTATTAAAAACCCAATAGTATTATAACAAACTATACGCATAACTAAAATGAAAGTATAAAAAAACTCACCCATTCCCGGGTGAGCTTTCAGTATATTAATAATGTCTACGCTTGCGTGCAGCTTCAGACTTTAACTTTCTACGAACACTTGGTTTTTCGTAGAATTCGCGTTTGCGGTATTCTTGTAAGGTACCACTTCTTGAAACGGAACGCTTGAAACGACGAAGAGCATCATCAATAGACTCGTTTTCGTGAACGATTGTCTTAGCCATGTGTGATCCCTCCTTCCATTTCTTGGCGTTACGCCATACATTTACTTAAATTATACCAAACTAATTTTACGGGTCAATACATTCTTATAATATTTTTTATAAAATCCGGGATATTTTTAAGCCCTTACATTTTATCAGTTTTATTTAACCTTAAATTTAAATCTAATCATTCTATATAATTGTTACATGTTAGCTTAACGAATTTCCTTGTTAATCCGCTTTCATTAATAGTATAATTATTTCAGAAAGAGGTGCTATTATATGGCAGAAACAAAAGACCAAAATGAAGTAAATATCATCATTATTTCAGATGCCGCTGGTGATACTGCATTCAGCAACGCTACTGCTGCTGCTGCCGAATTTCCAAAGGCCCAAATTAATTATCGTCGTTATCCATTTATTACTAGCAAGGATAAACTTGATGAAGTCTTGGAGGAGATCGAAAAATATCCTAATTTAGTGATCATTTATAGTTTAGTAAAAGATGAGATGCAAATGCCCGTAATTAAATTTGCACGTGAGCATAACATTCAATGCGTTGACATCTTTTCACCAGTAGTTGAGGCAATTCAACAAACTACTCATATGACTCCTGATCAAAAGATCGGAGCACAACACAGCTTAAACCAAAAGTACTTTGACAGAATTTCTGCAATGGAATTTGCCGTAATGTACGATGATGGTAAAGATCCAAAAGGATTCTTAGAAGCAGATGTAGTGTTACTTGGGGTATCACGTACTTCAAAGACTCCACTTTCACTATTCTTAGCTAACAAGAATTTAAAAGTTGCTAACTTACCTTTAGTTCCAGAAACTCATATTCCAAAGGAAATCTACGAAATCGATCCTAAAAAGATTATCGGTTTAACCAATGACCCATCTGTTTTAAACGAAATCAGACGTCAAAGAATGATTGCTTATGGTCTAAACCCTGATACTACTTACTCCAACATGGATTCAATCAACAAGGAACTTGAATCAGCTCAAGAACTTTACAAGAAGCTAGGCTGTTACGTAATCAATGTTGCTCACCGTTCAATTGAAGAAACAGCAGCTCTTATTCTGGAACACTTGGGCATTGATGACTATGCAAAATGATCAGATAACTAAATAATTTCAAATCACTCTTGAAGTTCTTTCAGAGTGATTTTCTTTTGGACTAATTTTAACTTATATACGTTAGAAAGAAATTTGTAACTATCTCGTAAAACAAATGCGCTACAATAGTCTAGATCATATAGAGAGGATGAATAATCAGGCGCAACCTGAAATTACTATAGATGAAATTTCGTAAAACAATTATTACTTTATTGGGGACAGTTTTAGTAGGTTCAAGTTTTAATATTGCAAATGTCGTGTCTGCAGACACAGCGGAAGACTCTTCCCTTGCAGTCACTACAGAAAATGTTAAAGAAAAGAAAACATATAAATGGTGCTATCCATTCAAAGCTTGTGAAAAACATGGCGTGCGTCCAATGTTTAAAGCTCAAACTTTTGGTATGACTGATTATATGCGTTCTTCTAACCCACCTTATTATTTTCATGATGGTTGGGACTTTGGTTATTCTGAAGTTGGACGTTCTAACGTTTATGCTATTCACACAGGTACTGTTAAAAAAGTTGCTTACGGTAGCGGACTTGGTTGGTTCATTTGGGTAATCAGTCCTGATAAATACGTTGAAGTTTACCAAGAAGGATTTACTAAAAAGAAAGACATTTACGTTAAGAAAGGTCAAAAGATTAAAGCCGGTCAAAAGATCGGCAAAATGACCGGCTCTCATTTACATTTAGGATTAACTAAAACCAACAAAGATTACATTAATAAACATGGTTTCCCATGCAAAAACTGGAACGTTGATAATGGCACTTGGCTAAATCCTATTAATGTAATCAAAAAATATTATAATGAAAAGAAATAGCACTTAACATAATCAAGGATATTCAAAGTAAAAATTTCTATACTCGGCAAATAAAATATTTGTAGTATAGGAATTTTTTATTGGTCCCTGACACAACTTTTGTTAAACTTAGTATATCATTCATTAAACATAATTTCGTTGTACAAATGTTGCATAATATTTGTCGCAACTAAAAAGGACAATAAATGGATCAATTAGATAAATTTAACAGACGCTATAATTTTCTTTCAAAATTATCTGCTGCTTTCTTTTATTCAATTGCTGTTGCTATTGCATTGAATTTTTTCTGGACACCTGGACACATGTATTCATCCGGGATCACAGGATTTGCTCAGTTAATCAACACAGTCAGTGAACGTTATCTTCCCTTCACATTAACAACATCATTTATGTACTTTATATTGAACTTTCCATTATTCATTTTGGCATGGTTCAAAATTGGTCATAAATTTACATTTTTTACTATTGTAGCCGTTGTTTTAGGTTCGTTCATGATGCATTGGATTCAGCCATGGCAAATGCGTCTAGACCCACTTGTCTGTGCCATCTTCGGTGCTTCAATTAATGGTATCGGTACAGGTTTAGCACTTAAAAATGGAATTTCAACCGGTGGTTTAGATATTATCGGAATTGTCATCAGACAAAAAACTGGGATTAGCTACGGTAAATTCAATATCTTTATCAATCTAATCATTATTGCCGCTGCTGGTTACATGTTCGGTTGGACACGTGCTTTATACTCCGCCTTAACAATTTTTATCAATGGCCGAGTAATCGATGCTGTCTATACGCAACACCAGAAGATGCAAGTAATGATTGTAACTCAGCATCCCCAACATATTATCGATGGTATTCAAAGCCGGATGCACCGCGGGATAACTATTTTGCATGATGCTGAAGGTGCATATAGCCATATTGAAAAGACTGTTTTGATCACGATCATCGATCGTTACGATATGTATGACATTCGTCAAATTGTTCAAAAAGCAGATCCATATGCCTTTATGAGCGTAAGTGAAGTTGAGAAGGTCTATGGACGCTTCAAGGAGCAAGAGATTGTTTAAATACAATTTATTAATAAGCCTATATTGGTTAGATATCGCCAATGTAGGCTTATTTTATTTATTCAATTTCTTCAAAAGTTTGCCCCTTTTCTGCCGCTTCATTTAATTAAAGTTTATAATTTAGTTAAATAGAAAGGCGGATTTCGATGAGTTCATATTATCAATTAGTTTGGCGAGAAAATGAGTTAGAGTCTTATCCTACAGATAAGCTAAACTTTATTTTCAATATTATTAATCGTCCCTTCCCCGTTAGTTACAGACAGCTATATCCTAGTAGAATCGAATGGCAAAAAGCTGTTAAAAAACACGAAGATTTAATTAAAAGAGTTAAAAATATTATCTTAAAACGTAGCGATGCTCATGATATAAGGCAGGCATGGCTCAAGCACCATCGTGAACAAGCAGATACTACTAATGGCTTTACAATTGAACAATTAGCTAACAAATTACCTCACATGGCTAATCAACTTGGTGCATTTATGGAAATTGAAAATATTGAAATAAAATATTTTGATGATGACTTTAAACCTATATACGATCTCTCCGATTTTCAAGATATTACTATAGATAATTACCCAAGTAGCGGCTTCAAGAAAAATGGCATGACCAAAGAAGCTTTTCTTAAACTTTATCCTCAAGTTCCAGAAAATAAATTAGATGAAGTTCTAGATATAGCCGATTGTGAATTAGAAAAAGAAGATAATACTGTAGTTATTCCATATTGGTACGCTGTCAATGCCAAACGAGTACTTGTAGACGGCGATTCATTTATCGAAACTTTCGATAATTAAAAAATGACCTTGATTTTAGTTAATCAAGGTCATTTTATTAATCTTCAATTATTTGGACGCCATTATTATCTGGTTTAAGTACTAATGTCTTATCTTTTAATCCGTGTTTTCTCAAACCTGATAAAAAGCCTTTAACATGTTCATCTTCAATCCAGGTCATAATCGTTGAACCTGCACCACTTAAATATGTTGCTAAAGCATGCTTTTGATGTGCAACCTCACGGACTTGCAAAAGCTCTGGTACAAGCCGTTCACGATACTTTTCATGAAAAACATCATTTTCCATGAGCTCGCCTGCCATTTGATACTCTTGTGTAAATAAGCTTGCTACCAGAGTATTAGCAATAGCTGAACCATGTGTAGCTGTCTTAAAATCCAGATGTTCAGGCAAAACATTACGTGATTTCTTTGTAGGCAAATTATATTCCGGCACATAAGCCACCAAAGAGAAATTAGGCAACGGTGCTTTAATAGTATCAAAATGATTGTCAATTTCCGTTCCAATAATTAAACCACCTAAAATTGTTGGCGCAATATTATCTGGATGGCCCTCAATTTTTGCTCCAATTTGTACTTTTTCTTTATCTGACAAATTTAACTTACCAAAATGATTAGCCAATTCAATTCCTGCAGCAATTGCACTAGAGCTGCTTCCTAAGCCATGCGCTAATGGAATATCACTTTTTACTCGTAAATGAAGAGGTTGCAATCCTGGATAAACTGTTAAAGCCGTTTTCACAATTAAATTATTTTCATCATGGGGAATATCTGGCATCACATGATCCACCTGAAAATGATCAGAGATGTTTAATACTTCCACTTCTAAATAAAGCGATACGGCCATACCTAAAGAATCGAAACCCGGTCCTAAATTGGCAGTTGAAGCTGGTGTCTTAATAATCATTTTTATAACTCCTCCATTATAAAATCTTATATTTGGCCATTAGTTTTACATTAGCAGCGCTTAATTTCTCTAATTGCAGTTGATTAATAGCCTTAGTTATTACGATAGTTCTATCCTCTATTTGCTTTAATTCTTGAATCTCTATCCCTAATTCATCAAGAATATTAGTCAAATGAGCAACTTTTTCTAGTTTAAACGATAAATAATATGGATTTTTAATATCTTTAGTAATAATCAAATAATCTTTACTAGAAAATCGGTTGAATAATTGGCCATTAGTTTTATTAACCAGATTTTTAACTTCACTAACAATATCATTCATAACCGAATTGGCAGTGGCTAAACTACCTGCTCCCGGTCCGGTTAATAATGCCGTTCCCAAATTTCGACTTTTAATTTGTAAAGCATTAATCTCATTTTCTATATTTGCCATTAAGCTATCTGCAGGCAAAAGACACGGAGCAACTTCTACAAATAATTTATCCGCCACCTTTTTAGCAATGCCAATTAGCTTAATCGGATATCCCAATTCTTTAGCTTGTTGCAAATCAAAGTCTTGTAAATGGTCTATTCCCTCAACATTGAAATCAGTAATCTTAACATGTGCACCAAAAGCAAATTGACACAACAAAATCATTTTATATGCAGCATCTTTACCTGTGACATCATTAGTTGGATTTGCTTCCGCAAAACCCAGTTCTTGCGCATGTTTCAAGGCAGTTTCGTAGCTTAGTCCCTTTTTATTCATTTGCGACAAAATATAATTTGTTGTGCCATTAACAATGCCTTGAATTTCTAAAATATGGTCTCCAACATAAGAATCACTTAATGTTCGTAAAATCGGGATGCCTCCAGCAACACTTGCATCATACATTAAGTCACAACGATTATCTTGGGCCAGTTTAATTAATTTCGTTCCAAAAACAGCCATCAGATCTTTATTAGCGGTTACTACATTCTTACCGGCACGCAATGCCTCACTAATATATTCTTTTGTGGGATGTAATCCACCCATCAATTCTGCCACGATTTCAATTTCGGGATCGCTTAAAATATCATTAAAATCAGTAATTATATTAACTGAATGTGCAAATTTTTGATACTTTTCTTTATTTCGAACGAAGGCTTTTTTAACAACAATCTTTTGCCCACTTGTCTGTTCAATTTTTCCATTATCATTTTTTATAATGTCTAAAATACCAGAACCTACTGTTCCTAACCCAAGTAACGCTATTTTTATTGTCATCTTTATCTATCACTCTTTTTTAATTCTTTTCTTATTTTTATGATTGTAACATATGGTAAAAACAAGTTACAATGTTTAATATATTAATTAAGACTTAAGAATAGGAAGATGCTTTATGAAATATCGTAGTACTCGAGGTTCAAAAGAAAATACGTTAAATTCAGCTGCCGCTATTATTCAAGGCTTAGCGCCAGACGGTGGCTTATATGTTCCAACAGATTTTCCTCATGCAAATTTTAAATTAGAAGATTTGCCAAAATTATCTTATAAACAAATAGCTGCAATGGTAATTAGTTTGTTTTTTGATGATTATTCCAAAGAACAGATTCAAAGCGCTGTACTTAATGCATACAGTGAACAATGGGATGATCGCAGCATTGTTCCGATTGAAAAGCATGATCATAACTTCTACATGGAATTATTCCACGGACCAACTCTTGCCTTTAAAGATATTGCTTTGCAAATGTTGCCGCAATTAATGACACGTGCTGTGCAAATCGAAAAAATTGATCGTGACATTATTATCCTGACTGCAACCTCTGGAGACACGGGGACCGCTTCTATGCGTGGTTTTGCCAATCAACAAGGTACTAACGTTATTGTCTTTTATCCTGAAGGTGGCGTTAGTCCAGTTCAACTTCGTCAGATGCTTAGTCAACACGGAGACAACCTCCAAGCAATCGCTATTAAAGGCAATTTTGATGATGCACAAACCGAAGTAAAGAAAATCTTCAATGATACTAAATTTAAGACTCAGTTGAATAAAAATGGCTATCAATTCTCTTCAGCCAACTCAATGAATATTGGTCGTCTTGTACCACAAATCTCATACTATCTTTATACATATGGTCAATTAGTACGCAGACAAGAAATTAAATTAGGTGATCAGATTAACTTTTCTGTACCTACTGGCAATTTTGGAGATATTTTAGCAGGTTATTATGCTAAAAAACTAGGTTTGCCAATTAAGAAACTAATTTGTGCTTCAAATGAAAATAATGTACTGACTGATTTCTTTAAAAATGGTGAATATGACCGTCGTCGCAAATTCCATTTGACCAATGCACCTGCAATGGATATCTTAGTTTCCAGCAATCTTGAGAGACTATTATTTGACCTTTACGACGGCGACCATCAACAAATCAATAGTTTAATGAATCAATTAACTCAACGCGGCCACTATCACATTAGTGATGACATCCTTTCAAAACTTCAGGACATTTTTGCAGCTGATTTTGCGACGGAAAGACAAGTAGTTAAAGAAATTAACCGCATCTACAATTATGATCGCTACGTCATCGATCCCCATACCGCTGTTGGCTCATATGTTGCTCATCAATACCAAGAAAAAACTGGTGATACGACTCCAATGGTAATTGTTTCAACCGCAAGTCCATATAAATTTCCAGAAACAGTGTATGAAGCTATCACAGGACGCGTTTGTCCTCAAACAGGTATTGCCGCAATTAAAAAGCTCTACGAGGAATTAGGCGGTCAATTATCGATTGGCGTGCGAACATTATTTGATCGTAAACCAAGCTTAGAAAAAGTAATCGAGCCACAAAATATGGAATTAGTAATTAGTTCAATTTTAGACTTAAAATAATTCGAGGGAAAAATATGAAAGTTGTAAAATTTGGTGGTTCATCGCTTGCTACAGGCAACAACGTAGATAAAGCGTTAAAAATCATTAAAGATGATCCAGAACGTAAAGTAATTGTGGTTTCTGCACCTGGTAAAAGAAATGACGATGATATTAAAGTAACTGATCTATTAATTACATACGCCTATGCTAGTTTAAGAAGCAACAATTACGATGATATCGCTAATAAAATTTTCAAGCGTTATGAATTAATTGCTCAATATTTTAATCTACCTGAAAAAGAACTAAGCGAAATTAAGCGACTGCTATTAACTTTACCTCAACTCGATTATCCGAATGCTGACTATAGAATGGCTGCTTTTAAAGCACATGGCGAGCGCCTAAATGCCATGTTAATTACTAAAATCCTTAACCATCAAGGGATCAAAACTCGTTTTTTAGAACCTAAAGATGTTGGTTTGATAGTTACTGGTACTCCTAATAATGCAGAGGTTAATCCTGAGACATATGTAAATTTGAAAAGAATTAAATTCGTAAATTGCAATAATAAATTGAACACTTTTAATCAAGCTGCTTGATAGATTAGATCTAATTCTCTTTCAAAGATTTCATCTGGTGTATGATATGCCAATATCTTTCTTGGTAA
>NZ_NFKZ01000039.1:0-13706 GCF_002160635.1 Lactobacillus gallinarum | reverse complement strand
AGTTTTGCTTGAGTTTTCAGGAGTCTCTTCGAAGAATGTGGACACTTAGATGTCGAGTTTAGAAAATTAGATCTGATTTCTTAAGTAAATACGTTTTACTACTAAGTTTTGGAGGTTTTTATTATGCAAGTTACTTTTGGAATTGATGTAAGCAAGTCTACTTCTACTGTTTGTGAACTAATTGGTGAAAGCAAAAATGAACTAACCATTACTAATAATCGTCCTGGTTTTATTCAATTGCTTCATGAATTAACCGCTTTTTCTAAACATCCGCAAATTATTTTTGAAGCTACCGGTGTTTATTCACGCAGACTGCAGGCTTTTCTTGAAGACTACGGCTATGATTATGTAATTCTTAATCCTCTTAAAGCTAAAAAAGAAATGGATATGGGACTACGTCATAATAAGACTGATAAAACTGATGCTTATCATTTAGCCTTAATTCAAAGACTATATCATCATCCAATTAATCAACTTCAATCTCAAACTTATAAGCAGCTTAATTCATTGAGTCGTTTCTACAACCAGTTAACAGCTGACTTAGTAATGGCTAAAAATAGACTTCATCAAGCTTTACAATCGACTTTTCCTGAAATTGAAAACTTATTTTCTGCTGCTAAAGGTAAAAATTACTGGCAAATAGTTGTGCGATATCCTCATTGTGACTTAGTAAGAAGAGAAGATAAAAAACAGCTTATTAACTGGTTAATGAGCTTAAAGGGGATTGCTTTTAAACACGCTCTAAGGACTGCAGATAAATTAATTGAATTAGCTTATCAAGCTTATCCAGTTGTATCTTGCTCTAGCATAGAAGTCGAGCAAGTGCAGTATTATGCACACAGATTGCTTAATTTAAGTGATCAAAGAGAAAATTTAATCGCAAGAATGGTTAAGTTAGCGAAGTCTTTGCCTAATCATGATTTAGAAAACCTAGAAAGCATTCCAGGCTTTGCACAGACCACTGCAGTCAGAGTTTTAGCAGAGTTAGGAGATTTACGCAGATTTAGTAATCCTAATAAAATCAATGCTTTTATCGGAATTGATCCAGGCAGATATCAGTCAGGAGAAATGGAATCTAATTTAAGTATTACCAAACATGGCAATGCAGTCGCACGTAAGTTGCTTTATCGAGCTATTGGACAAATTGATAATGCAGCTAAGACAAATCCGTGTCATATAGCAGATTATTATGAAAGCAAAAAGCTATCCTCTCAAACCAAGGGCTCAAAAAGATAGCTATTGCTTCAATTCATAAACTAATCAGAACCATTTATGCTCTGATTATCAATGATCAACTATATGATTACGACGTAGCCACACATAACCAAAAAGACTTTAGTCGTAATTAATTGATCAAGTACATTATAACGCTAAGCCCAAAAATCAGATATGGATCTGGGCTTATTTGTCGTGTCTAACTAAAAAAATAAATCGACACTAAAAGATGTTTAAGTTGAAATTTAAACAAAAAATGAAGCCAAACTTCTTATTATGCTTGACTTTACGTAGAAAAAATCTCCGAAAAATTTCTATCTTCCTATTTGGAAGAATTTTCATTAATAATTTTTACTACTTTCGCAAAAATATCCTTTACATCTTGGTCTTCAACTTATGACCATGAAATACTTTCAGGGAATCGTTAGTCAGGCTGGCTTAATTGAAGCCATTTATTCAACTGGCATGCTAATTGGCGGCACTATCATTGGCCTCTTTGGTAAGTAGCAGGACCGGATGAAGCCCGTAATCATCGCGTTTTTCCTGGTTGGCATTCCAACCGGTATTAGCGGCATTTTGCCAGGTAACCAAACCGGATTTTTATGGTTCGCAGCTTTAAACATCATTGAAGGAATTGCGACCCCATTTTTTTACAACGCTTTTAATGGCAATGATTCAACAAAGTTATCCAGCAGAAGAGTTAGGGCGGATTCTAGGCGTTTTGAATTCTTTGTTGAGTCTAGCTGGACCAATTGGCTTAATTTTTGCCGGTCCCCTAGCTGATTTGATTGGCATTGAACGCCTATTTGTGATTTGCAGGAATCGGTGCTGCCATTTGCGAGGTGGTCGCGGTGTTAATGCCAATTACCAGGCAATATGACATTAGGCTGCATCAAAAATTGGCGAAATTAACTGAGCAACCAGATAAGTAATTAACATGATGATCAAAAAAAAGGAGAAAGACCAAACTACCAGCTGGTCTTTCTCCTCTTTTTGTCATCACTTAATTACACGTTTTTTATCTTTTTACCAGTCAATCCCATCGCATTAATTGCCACGATAATTGACGACATCGCCATGGCCACAGCACCAACGGCTGGGTCTAGAGTGATTCCCATAAATGACAACACACCGGCAGCGAGTGGAATTGCGACAATATTGTAGCCTGCTCCCCACCAGAGATTTTGAACCATTTTCCGATTTGTGATTTTAGCCAAATCAAGAAAATGTAAAATATCGCTGGGTTCTGATTTAACCAACACAACATCAGCGGAATCAATGGCAACATCGGTTCCGGCACCAATTGCAATTCCAATATCGGCCGCGGAAAGACTTGGTGCGTCATTTACGCCGTCACCAACCATGATGACGTGATTGCCCTTTGCTTGATAATCAGCAATAATCTTTTGCTTATCATCTGGTAATAGGCCTGCATGGAATTCAGTCAATCCTAGTAAGTTAGCAACGTGTTCCGCGGCTTTTGGATTATCGCCAGTGAGCATTACGGGGGTAATTCCTCGCCTCTGAAGACCACTAATTAATTCCTTAGCACTCGCTTTGATGGTGTCGCCTTCAGCAACCATTCCTTGAACTTGGGTGCCCTGCAATAGGAAGCTGACGGAATTACCCTTAGCAGCCCATTTATCAGCAGCGGCCTTGTCAAACCTGATCCCTTGCTTCGTTAAATAGTTACCATTAACAATCATATAGTCAGTGCCATCAATATTACCGGAAATACCAACGCCCGGAATATTTTGAGACTTTTCAGCCGCAACGACTTCAATGTCCTTCGCTTGGGCTTCAGTAATGATTGCTTGGGCCAGCGGATGAGTCGAATTATTTTCAAGGGCAGCCAGTCGGCTTAATAACGTTGTTTCGTCAATCCCATCATTTGGAATCAATGCATTCACCGTAAATTTACCTTCTGTTAACGTGCCAGTTTTATCCAAGAGAACGTGGCTAACATGTTGACTTGCTTCAATGGCTTGGCGATTTCGAACTAATAGCCCATTTTGAGCGCCAATCGTAGTAGAACGAGAAACCACTAATGGAATCGCTAATCCTAATGCATGCGGGCAAGCAATCACGAAGACGGTCACCATGATTGTCATTGCAGTCGCCAATCCCTGGGGTAACCAGGCAAAGAAAGCAATAATCCCAACACCAAGTGCCGCGTAAAATAGATACTTGGCAACTAAATCAGCTTTATCTTCTGCTTTAGATTTAGCTTGCTGGGCATTTCGAACCATTTTCATTACTTGAGAAAGATAGCCAGAGTCACCAGTACCACTAATTTTAACCGTTAGCGTACCGTTATTGTTGATTGTACCACCAATGACCTTATCGCCAACGTTCTTGGTAACGGCAGCAGATTCACCGGTTACCAGTGCTTCATTCACGGTCGACTCCCCAGCCGTAATAACACCATCGGCTGGAATACTCTCACCTGAACGCACTTGGAAAGCTTGACCAACTTTTAAATCAGATACTGGCACTTCTTTTGTTTCACCATTATCTGTAACTAGATGGGCCGTCTTAGGCAACAGAGCCACCATCTTTTGTAATGCATTCCCAGCCCCCATCAATGCATTCATTTCAATCCAGTGTCCTAGAAGCATAATTAAAATCAGGGTTGCAAGTTCGAACGAAAAATCCATTACAGGATTTGCCGGGTTCAAGAAGTTGTCGGCAATAAATGCGTACAAACTGTAGAAATACGAAACGGAAATTCCAAGGGTTACTAGCGTCATCATTTCAGGAGATTTATTCTGAATTTCCGCTTTAGCCCCCTTTAAAAAGGGCATTCCGCCATAAAAGTAAAGTGCTGTATCAAACAAAACGATGATAATGCCAACAATTAGCGGTGAACTGAAACTAAGGATGGAAGCGTTTAAACCCATGATTGGTGCTAACAGTAAAACTGGAATCGCTAAGACAACGGAGACCCAAAATTTAACTTTCAAATTCCCCATATGCATCATTGAGCCACCGTGCATCATCATGTCGGTCCCAGCCATATCCATATCACCGTGATTCATGTTCATTTGGCTGTGATCCGTTTCGGTCATATCGTGATCCATATGACTCATATTTGATTCATTATTTTCCATATTCTTAGCACTCATGTTTTTCATGTTCATATGTTCCTTTTTATTTTCCATGATTATCGACCTCCTAAAAATAAGTTTGCGTTTGTAGCCTCCTAACACTTATTAGCTTGCAACTGTAGTCACAATAATGCAACCTTTTTGCCAGAAAATACTAGGCATTTTTCACTATAATGAATACTTGTAGTAAGTTATATATCTACTACAGTTATATATTGTAGTAAGAAAATGTAGAATAGAGACTGTAAAATAGTTTGTGTAAGGATGTATGATTCCTTAAATTAATTTCTTAAAACATTAGAAAAAGGAGTTCCTTTCTCGTATGATTGGTTTGAACAAAAAAACACATACAGAAAGAAGAACTCCAGCAAGCAGTTAATGACCTATTAGAGGCTGAACTGACTGCGTTTTTAGGCTATGATCCTTATGCCAGAGCTGGCTGGAATACAGGTAATTCACGCAATGGTGCTTACTTCCGCAAAGTTGATGCGCAATTTGGCGAGATTGAAATTCAGGTGCCTAGGGATCGCAGCAGCCTGTTTCATCAGCACACGCTCCCTGACTACAAGCAGCACTCCAATGTCTTGGAAAGCATGATTATCAAGCTATATTCCAAAGGCGTAACCACCAGAGAAATAGCCGACTTGATTGAAAAGATGTATGGCAGCCATTACAGCCCATCTCAGGTATCTAACATCTCCAAGCAGATGATTCCAAAAGTCGAGGCCTATCATCAGCGCAAACTCAGTGACAAGTTCTTCTGCGTTTATTTGGACGCTACCTACATTCCTTTGCGTCGCATAACCTTTGATCGTGAAGCAGTTTATATTGCCATTGGCATCAAGCCTAATGGTCACAAGGAAGTCATCGATTACCGTATCGCTCCTAGCGAAAACGTCGAGAATTGGACGGAAATGCTTCAAGACATGAAGTCTCGCGGTCTAGAGCAGGTTGAGCTCTTTCTTTCAGATGGCGCTTTGGGCATGAAGACAGTGCTGGAGCAGACTTATCAGAAAGCTCATTTTCAACGCTGTCTAGTTCATGTCATGCGTAATATCTGCGCTAAAGTATGCGTAGATGATCGCGAAACGATCATGAATGAATTCAAGCAAATCCATCAACAGCCAAATAAAGAAGCTGCGATCAAAGTCTTGCACGCCTTCTATGACAAGTGGAACAGAGCGTACAACCATGTCATCAGAAATCTCAAAGAGATTGAACCTGATCTGCTGGTCTTCTATAATTATCCTAAGCAGATCAGGGCTTCAATTTACTCCACCAATATGATCGAATCCTTTAACAACGTTATCAAGCGTAAAGCTAAGCCTAAAGCAGAGTTTCTAACTGAACAGTCGCTTAATACTTTTATTGGCATTCAAACGAACGCTATTTCAATCGAATCCACAAAGGCTTTGGTCAGGTTCAGGACACCTTAGAATCCTATTTTGATTAAATAAAAGATTAAAAAATCGATCTACGAGAAAAATCTATTTACACAAAAGATTTGACAGTTTCGTTCAAGTAGGCCTAAAATCAAATTAGTCATCTTAATTTATAATTTTCCACGTCTCCATTTTTATATAAATTTCTCCACCTACATTGTTACAAACTATGGATATAATATCATTTTTACCTTTCTGCGCCTAAATTCATCAAATTCACACTATTTTGACATCATATTTACAAAAAAATAAAGCTCAACAAAGGTTGAGCCATGCTTTGATCAATAATTAAGATATTCCACTTCTAATTATAAGCTAAAAATCAGCTAAACATACATATTAGTTAATTACAATTAAATCTCACTTCTCACTCACATAAACCTGATGACTTCGTGGAAACTCACGCTTAAAAGCCGCAGTGAAAGCATGCTTTGCTACATTATCAGCAATCGCAAATGTATTAACAGAATTCTCATATCCCTGCTCAGTTAATTTCATTTGCTCACCATCAACTTCAACTGTTAATGAACGATCTTTCTTCTTAGTAAGCAACACCACACGTTTTGATTCTTTGCTTTTCAATAGCTGTTTTATTAATGACTTTACTTGTTTAACTGGTATCTCACGCATAATTTTCACCCAGCAACACTTTTGCTCTTCTTAAAACCGGTAACTCTCTGTCCGCAATTAATTTACCAATTTTAGTTTCCGCACATTTTTGATATTCTTTTTCAGCATCCCGATAACTCAACCTTAAAGTCGACAAATGAAAATCTTCTATTTCATCCTTAGTTAAATGTTTTTCACCAAAAGAAGTGACTTTGCAAAGATAATAATTATTAATATTATGGCGATGAATCAAATTATAGTAGTCACTAACTATACCGATTTTATGCATAATCTCAACTTCAGCACCTAATTCTTCTTTAAGCTCTCGCTTTAGCGCTGTTTCTAAATCTTCACCAGCTTCAACGCCACCACCTGAAGTTTCAATTAGCGTTGCCTTACCAAAGTCGTCATCACGTTTAGCTCTAACAAAATAATAATTTTCCTGGTCATCAAACACGATAGCTCGCACTATTTTACGATCATGATCAATATATTCTAATGGCCATTCAGTATCTTTCAATTGGAGGTTTAATTCTTTCATAACTTTTTCTTTCTAAAAAAAATAAAGCTCAGCCAAAGCTGAGTTTTATTTTAATTGATAATCAATGATTATTCTTCGTTCAATGATGAACGGTCGAATGAAGCATCCTTAAGTTCGTCATCGATAGTCTTAGTACCCATCCAAGAAATCATTTCCTTCATCTTGGCAGTAATTGCTTCTGCACCTGGCAATAACAACTTACGTGGGTCATAACCCTTAGCCTTCTTGTCAAGGTCCTTCTTGTCTTCGATGTACTTACGAGTAGCTTCTTGGAATGCTAATTGGAATTCAGTGTTGATGTTGATCTTAGCAATACCAAGTTGGATAGCCTTCTTAACTTGGTCTTCAGGAATACCTGAACCACCGTGAAGTACAAGTGGAGTGTCAGGAACAGCTTCAGCAATTTCCTTAAGACGGTCGAAGTTCAAGCCCTTCCAGTCTGCTGGGTAAACACCGTGGATGTTACCAATACCACAAGCAAGCTTGTCAACGCCAGCTGCAACGAACTTCTTAGCATCTTCAACAGAAGCTAATTCACCGCCGCCTTGGTTTTCACCAATCTTACCGATTTCAGCTTCAACTGAAATACCACGTTCATGAGCTAACTTGATGATTTCCTTAGTCTTAGCCAAGTTTTCATCAGTTGGAAGTGCGTGACCATCAAACATAACTGATGAGTAACCAAGAGCAATACATTCCTTAGCTGATTCAAAGTCACCGTGGTCCAAGTTCAAGATAACTGGAACTGAGATGTTCATTGAATCCATTTGGTCAGCTACCATGTCCTTAACGAACTTGTAACCACCCATGTACTTAGCAGCACCAGTTGATACTTGGATCAACAATGGAGTTCTAGTTTCTTCAGCAGCACGTAATTCTGCACGAGTCCATTCCAAGTTGTTAGTGTTGTAAGCACCTACAGCGTAATGGTTCTTACGAGCATCTTTAAAGATTTGATTACCGTTGTCAAAATAAGCCATTAAAAAATACCTCCTAAATATCTTACATGCATATTGTACCCTAATTCTGGAATTATGAACAATCTTTCACAAAATGTAAGCGTTATTTTTTAATTTTCATAATTTTTCAGTTACATTTCCTTAGGAGCATTGACACCCAAGAGTCTAAGTGCTTCAGTCAAAACGATTGAAGTAGCTTGAACTAAGGCAAGACGAGCACCAAGTTTATCATCTTTAGTTAAGATCTTCACGTTTGCATAGTACTTGTTAAATTTCTTAGCTAAATCAAGAGCAAACTTAGCAATTACAGATGGTTCGAACTTGTCAGCACTTCTTGCAATAATTCTTGGGAAGTCCGCTAAATCCTTAGCTACGGCAAATGCCCAGTCATCGTCTAAGGCAAAGTCTCCTTCGCTTGGCTTTTCACCCATTGCAGCGGCTTTACGCAAAACACTTTGTGCACGAGCATTAGTGTATTGAACATAAGGACCAGTATCACCTTCGAAACGGACAACTTCATCTAAATCGAAGTCAAAGTTGTCTAAACGATCATTCTTCAAATCGTGGAAAATAACTGCGCCGACACCTACGTCATGAGCAACTTGATCCTTATCAGCCAAATCTGGGTTCTTTTCTTCGATTTGCTTCTTAGCAAGAGAAACGGCATCCTTTAATACTTGATCAAGGAAGACAACGTTACCCTTTCTAGTAGATAACTTCTTACCGCCTTGAGTAATCAAACCAAATGGAATGTGGTGAATTTCATCTGACCAGTCATACCCCATCTTCTTAAGAACAGTCTTAAGTTCTACAAAGTGTTGTGCTTGTTCGTTACCAACCACATAGAGCATCTTAACGAAGTTGTATTCCTTCATTCTCCATTCAGCCGCAGCTAAATCACGTGTTAAGTAAATTGAAGTACCGTCGGACTTAACGATAATTGCTGGGTTTTCATCCGGGCCCATATCCACAACTTGAGCACCACGTGATTCATGAAGCAAACCTTTTTCCTTCAATTCATCGATTACTGGTTGCATCTTATCGTTGAAGAAAGCTTCACCGTTGTATGAATCAAAGCTTACGCCCAATTCCTTGTAGATGCGCTTGAAGTCTTCAAGAGAAACTTCACGGAACCATTTCCACAATTTAACTGCTTCTGGATCACCGTCTTCAAGCTTCTTGAACCATTCACGACCTTCATCATCAAGTTCAGGATTATCTTCAGCTTCTTTGTGGAAACGAACGTAGTAGTGGAAAAGATTCATAATTGGATCTTTCTTAACGTCTTCTTCATTACCCCAGTGCTTGTAGGCAGCAATCAACTTACCAAATTGAGTACCATAGTCACCTAAGTAATTGATTTTAATAGGAGTATAGCCAACCTTCTCCATTGTCTTAGCAATTGAATTACCAATTACAGTTGAACGAAGGTGGCCCATTGACATTGGCTTAGCAATGTTAGGGCTAGACATATCAATTGGCACATTTCCTTCACCAATCTTTTGATCACCATAATGTTCTTTTTCAGTCAAAACATCCTTCAAAGTCGATGAAACTAATTTTTCATGATCAATCGCAAAGTTAACGTAAGGACCGACTGCTTGGATATTAGCGAAATTATCACTTGATAAGTTATCCGCAATATTTTTAGCAATTTCTGCAGGATTTTTGTGCAAAGTCTTAGCCAAAATAAATGCTGGGAAAGCATAGTCTCCCATCTTAGCATTTTTAGGGCGTTCAATTAATGCAGCAATTTTTTCTTTAGGTAAATCAACTTGACTAGCAACCAAGTCAACTACTTCATTCTTAAAGTCCATTTTATTCCTCTCTTCTAAATAAAAAAGTCTCCTTCTACAAATGTAGAAAGAGACGAGTTAAAAACCCGCGGTACCACTCAGATTGATACAAAGTATCCGCTTATTTAAATTCTTGATTTTATCAGTCAAACACGCCTTCATTATCTTCTAGTATCTATCTTGCACCAACATAGACTCGCTTAAAAAGAAAATAACTACTACTTTTGACTTCTTGGCAAACATGATTATAGCAGGAAAAAACGGCTTCTGCCACTAATTTAGTTAAAAAAGCCATTCTTGAGTTGGATTAAAATCTTGAACGCTTTGAACAAAGTTTTTTACTGCAATTTTTTAAAAAACGTTGCTTAAAAAGCAACGTTCTTGTTAATTATTTTTAATGACTACCTTCGTACCATCTGGGATGTGATCCATAATCCACTTAGAATCAGGTACACTCAAACGGATACAACCATGTGAACCTTGAGTTCTTCCCAATTTGACTGCTTCTTTTAAGTTATAGCTATAATCAGCTTTAGTTGGCACAGAGTGGAACAAGTACACGTTATCAGGACTCCAACTAGTCCAATTATTAGCTCCTTCACCTAAGTTATAATTGAAAAAGCTGTCTCCACGACCATTTTGGATCCTAAAAGTTCCAGTTGGGGTCAATGACTTGCCCTTCTTGTAGATTCCACCAGTTGATAACATGGTATACAAAACCTTGCCTTTTCTTAACAAATAGGTCCGGTTTCCTTTTAATGATACCCGCAAAGTCAAATCCTTTTCATACGGCTTAATCTTAGGATATTTTTTAAGCTCACTCTTTTTCTTCCAAGTGCCTGCCTTGCGCAAGTCCTTAGGATCGCTATATGGTCGATATAAAGCACCATTATCTACTTTTTTAGCTTGTTTTTTCTTAATTTTATTTATTTTCTTAGTTTTGGCCTTAGTCTGCGTTGTAGCAGCTTCTTGTGAGACATCAGACTTAGGTGCGCATACCTTAGCTAAGCCGATAATTGCACCAAAAGCTAGAACGATACTAGTTACGCCGATAATAATGTTTTTTTTCATAAATATGTTAATCTTCTTTTTTATTAATATTTAACTCAATTATATTATGCTTTTTCGTCTTTTAAGCGTTAAAAAACATCCCTCAACTAGGGATGCATTTATTTACTATTAGAATTTTAACATGTTTATGCCAATTCTGAATACTTTTTCATCAATTTAGGCAATACTTTAGAAAGTTCCGTTGGTCGTACCACATAATTATCTTTGGCAAGCAAGTCACCTGCTAAAGAATGAAGATAGACAGCAGCTTGAACGGTTTCAACGCCTGGGCCAAATTGAGCAACCATCCCACCGATGATTCCTGCTAAAGTATCACCCATTCCACCAGTGGCCATGCCTGGATTGCCAATTGGATTAACAAAAATTTGACCAGTCCCATTATAAACATGAGTATGATTCGATTTGAGTACTAAAAGCGCATTAGTATCTGGAATCAATTGGTTTAAAGCATCAATATTGGCACTATCTGTTTGAAACGGAATACGAATTTGACTCAATCGTTGCCATTCCATTTGATGCGGCGTCAAGATTAAGTGGCCAGCATTAGTTGGCAATAAGTTCTTATCCTGACTAATTAAATCAAGAGCACTGGCATCTAAGACAACGGTTTGTTTTTCTGAAGTACATCTTCGCAAGATAACTAAAATTTGCTTAGCGAGATCACTCATGCCTAATCCTGGCCCGCAAACTACAACATCCATATTTTTGATTAAATCTGCTAACTTAGCATCGCGCCAGTTGATAAACATTGCTTCAGGCACTCGTGCATGTAGCGGTGCTAAATTCAAAGGGTGTGTTGCAACAGCAGTCAAACCTGTGCCAGCATTAATAGCGCCTTCGGTAGACATAATAATAGCGCCACCATAGTTCTCACTACCACCGATCAAGAGTACACGACCGTAATCGCCTTTATGTGTATCGCTTTCTCTTTCTTTAATTACCTTTTTCAAGATATCTTCAGAAATTTCAGTCATATTTATCTTCCTCCGAAAATCCAGCGCCAAATTCTGACAAAAAAGTTCACCTTGTTATTAGCTGACAATGCCTTAGCCTTGACGTTCATCCCATTAGGATTAGACAATGAAACAATCTTTTCATTACCAGATTTAAATTGATAATCACCAACTGTTTGATCTTTCTTAATTGGTGCTTCTACAGATTTTTTATTCAATGATGCCACTAAAGTTTTGCCATCAGCTGGATCCCAGATAGTAGTCTTGTTCTTTAGACCCAAGTTAGTTGTTGCGTTATCACCATCAGTTACCTTAATAGTTTTGGCACCATTCATTTGGCTACCAGCAGTCATTGTTACAGGACGATACTTGGTAAAAACATAATTCATTAACTTTTTAGTTTGTTCAAATCTAGCTGGATCCGTTCCGTCACGGTGACGTGCGCCCATTACTACAGTCAGTAAACGAGCACCATTGTGTTGTACAGTTCCGATAAAACAAGCCCCTGCAGCATCAGTATTCCCCGTCTTTAAGCCATCAACTGGATAAGCTTGATCATATTGAGAAAGCCCCTTTAACATCCAGTTAAAGTTAGCCATCTTAGTTACGTGACCAGCATCTTTAAAGTTTAAGTGAGCTAAGCGTGTAGTTTCTAATACTTCTGGGAATGCCGAGATTAATTTTTGACCGACAATAGCCATATCCTTAGCTGACATCGTATTTTCAGCATTTTTATTTACACCAGGATATGCATCTTTACCCAAATTGCCATTAGGTAAACCACAAGCAGTATAAATCTTGGCATCTTCAATCCCCCACTTTTTTACTTGAGCTCGCATTTGATCGATAAATGCCTTTTGTGAGCCAGCAATTGTTTGACCAAGCAGCATAGCAGCACCATTAGCTGATTCAATTAAGGTTGCTTGATAAAGTTGTCTTATCGTATACGAATGTCCTAGTTTTAATGGTACATTCGAATATTCTGCATTGTTGGCGACTTTAACGATTGGAGCGGTTGGTTTGACCTTTTGATCCCATGAAAGCTTATGATTTTTAATTGCCTGTAAAGTTAAATAAACAGTCACTAATTTGGTCATCGAAGCAATTGGTAAAGTTTGAGCCGCATTTTTGGCATATAAAATTTGACCTGAATCACTATCAATCGCAATGGCTGACTTTACATTCAGCTTAACTTGATCTGCTTGATAACTGCTAGTTGTATCTGCGTTAACAGGCGTAGTCGCAAAAACTGCACCGCACGAAAAGATTGATACAGCTGCAACAGTTGTAATTGCTACACGTTTTATTTTTTTACTAAAAAACATGAAATTCCATCCTTTTGTATAATTAAAGTATTTTATGCTTACATTTTACCAAATATTTGGTATTATTTACATTTTACCAAATATTTGGTATTATTATTCATGTAGCTAATAAAAATGCCCGCTTGGCGGAATTGGCAGACGCGCAGCGTTCAGGTCGCTGTTTAGGTGACTAAGTGAAGGTTCGAATCCTTTAGCGGGCATAAGTAAAGACCTAGCAGTATTTGCTAGGCCTTTTTGCTATTCTTTTTCTATTTCAAAGAGATACGACTGAAAATCACCAGTCACTTGGGCTGTATCACCATTAGAAGCATTGAATTTATATGGTTCACGCAAACCAAAATTAGTAAGTACTCTACCACTAACCTTATTTTTTTGATTAATGATATAGTCTGCATTTTGATCTAAATTTGAGAGGGAAAGATAACGATCAAGCGTATCATTTGGCTTAGCTAATTTACGGAAAAAGCCAATGATTTGTTTTTCATCTTGTTTTACGCTCCATGCATATTTATTTTGATCTTCTAAGGGCACTAATTGCTCAAAGTGGCCATTAACAAGTAGATCCCGTTTACTGCTATGAAAAATGTAAGCAAATGTATGACTATGTTTTATTTTCATACATTTTGGACTATTCGTGCTTTCCATTTCTCTTACCAACGTCTACGCTAGTATTCCGATATTTCAATTT
>NZ_NFKZ01000038.1:0-14287 GCF_002160635.1 Lactobacillus gallinarum | reverse complement strand
TCTGTGCTATGCCTTATTTGTTGTACGAAAAAAGCACCAATTTAACCAATTAAATGTTAAATCAGTGCTTTAAAAGTCTAATATTAATTGTCAATGTCTTAACTTAATGACATTGGATTAAACCCAGTCGCTTTTTAATATAAGAGGCGAAAAATGAAAGAATTTCAAAAATGGGCCCAGCTACCTCCTAAAGGATGGAATAGTTGGGATGTATATGGTGCATCTGTTACAGAAAAAGAAGTTAGACGAAATGCTGAATATCTAAGTAAAAATCTAAGAAAATACGGATATAAATATGTTGTCGTTGATATTCAATGGTATGAGCCAACTGCAGATTCAGCTGAATATCATAATTTTGCAACTTTAAAAATGGATCAATATGCTAGATTAATACCAGATGAGTACCGCTTTCCTTCTGCTAAAAATGGGAAAGGCTTTAAGCCTCTAGCAGATTACGTTCATAGTTTAGGACTAAAATTTGGTATTCATATTATGAGAGGTATTCCACGTCAAGCAGTTTATCAAAAAGTTCCAATTAAAGGCACAAATAAAACAGCAAAAGATATTGCTGAAAATAATATATGTCCATGGAATAGTGACATGTATGGTGTAAATGTTGATATGCCAGAGGGACAAAAATACTATAATTCATTAATCGAATTATATGCTTCATGGGGTGTAGATTTTATTAAGTGTGATGATATTGCTTTTTCGAAATATACAAATGATGCTCATGAAAAAGAAATTCGTGCATTGAGAAAGGCAATTGATAAAGTAGGTCATCCTATAGTATTGTCACTTTCACCTGGTCCTACGCCTATCAAAGATGCATCGTTTTTAATACAAAATGCAAATATGTGGCGAATTACAGATGATTTTTGGGATGATTGGGAACTATTACTCAATATGTTCAATAGAGCAGATGGGTGGTCACCCGTCGTTCGAACAGGGACCTGGCCTGATTGTGATATGATTCCAATAGGTAAAATAGGAATTAGATCGGTAGGCGGAAGTCGTAGAAGTAAATTTAGCTTGGCTGAATTGCATAGTTTAATGACATTATGGTCTTTACTGCATTCACCATTAATTATTGGTAGTGAGTTACCTAATCTTAAAAAGAAAGAACTAGATCTTTTAACTAATCCTGACATTTTAGCTTTAGATAATCATAGTAGAAATTCGTACCAAATAGAGCGCAATGATCATTTTATAATTTGGCAAGCGGAAGTAAGTGAAACCAAATATCTTGCAGTTTTTAATATTTCTAATTCTGCTCAGCGTTGTCATATCAGTGATTTTAATAAGACAGTCAATACGAACAATCTATTTTATGATGTTTGGCAAAAGAAAGAAATTCAATTAAATCAAGATATAGTTGTTGAAAAGCATGATGTTTGCTTGTTGAAATGGAAAGAAAAGTAAGAAAAAGCCATTGAAAGCTTGATATGCTTTCAATGACTTTCTCATATATGTTAATAATTTAATCATCAAGGGTAACTTCAGTTTTTGGATCAAAGAAGTGAGCTTTATTCATTTCAAATCCCATTTTTACAGTTGCACCTGGTTTAGTAAAGTCACGTGCATCAACTTTTGAAACAAGTTCTGCATTACCAACATTACAGTATAGCTGAGTTTCAGCACCCAAAAGTTCAGAAACAACAACTTTAGCATCAACAACTTGCTCAGGAAAACTTTGCAGGAAAACTTGCTCAGTATGAACGTCTTCAGGGCGAATACCAAAAATTAACTCTTTACCGTCATAACCTTTGTCAATTAATTTCTTTAATCTACCTTCTGGGACGGGAATATTAAAGTTTTTATCTTTGTCATGAATCTTACCATTTTCAAGGGTAACATGGAAGAAGTTCATAGCAGGTGAGCCAATAAATCCGGCAACAAAGACATTCTTAGGCTTATTATAAATTTCCATTGGAGTACCAACTTGTTGCTGTACTCCGTCTTTGATGACCACGATTCGATCAGCTAAAGTCATTGCTTCAGTCTGGTCGTGAGTTACATAGATGGTAGTAGTCTTTAATTGTTGGTGCAATTTAGCAATTTCGGCACGCATAGTAACACGTAATTTAGCATCCAAGTTGGATAAAGGTTCGTCCATTAAGAAAATAGGAGCATCACGTACAATCGCACGTCCTAAGGCAACACGTTGACGTTGACCACCAGACAATGCAGCAGGTTTACGTTTTAAATATTGCTTTAAGCCCAAAATTTCGGCAGCTTTATCAACTTTTTTATCAATTTCTTCTTTTGAAACATGCTGTAATTTTAAACCGAAAGCCATGTTGTCATAGACTGTCATGTGTGGATACAAAGCGTAGTTCTGGAATACCATGGCGATGTCGCGATCTTTAGGCGCAACGTCGTTCATTACTTCACCACCAATTTTTAAAGTCCCTTTACTAATATCTTCTAGTCCAGCGATCATTCTTAAAGTAGTCGATTTACCACAACCTGATGGACCAACAAAGACGATAAATTCTTGGTCATTAATATGTAAGTTGAAATCTTTTACTGAATAATTTTCATTGTGTTCATATCTCTTGTAGATATGATCCATATCAATTTTAACCATAGTAATAATTCCTTTCGTTTACTAACTGTACTTTAAGTATAATGTAAGCGGTTTAACAGATTCAATAAAATAGTGCACAAAAATCCATACAAATTTTTGTGCACTATTAATTTATCAGATGAATTTACAATAAAGCCATATATGCTAGCAGTAAATTATCCATTTGCTTAAGATCTAATCCTAAATTTTGATTAACTTTGTCAAGATGATACAGAAGAGTATTACGATGAAGATACAGTTTTTTAGCGGTTAAAGAAATATTGCCTTGATTTTGATAAAGCGTCTTGATTATATTAGGTAATTGCTTATCTTGATAAATATGTTTTCGATAAAAAAGAATAATGTTACTTTTCTGTAGTTTACTTTTGGCGAAATAGGGTAAGGCTATTTCCTGTAGTGTGAATACAGTAGAGATTACTTGGTCAACACATGACTGAAATATTTTCTTTTCTTCTGTGTAATAGCTAATAAGATTGTCATCACTAGACCAGCTTCGACCAATAAATAATTTAGTATTACTTCCTATATCAGCATCAATAGTTTGTAAAACACCAACAAGCTCTTTAGATGAATAACTAGTAGAATCAAATTTTTCGACTATGCAATATTGGTTTGGTTCGATAGCAAAGGCTGCTAATATTTTGGTATTGAACATGTTTTTTAAAACTTCTAACCAAAGAGAAATATCAGTATGACGAGTGTCTATTTGAAAATATAAAAAACGAATTTTGCCAATAAATGTGGGTTGTTTGCCTACATGCTTGAGAAACTGAATCCATGGATTAGATGATAAATCATTTTGATTTTCGGGTAATAGAAGTGATAATAAAGCAACTTCATTTAAATTAAGATCAGATTTCGGAATACTTAACCATTTATTTTTAAAAGGCCAGGAATATACAGCATTAGAAAGGGGCTTTTCTACACTCAGATATGCATTAGGATATAGTTGATTAATCTGATTGAAATTCATGGTTATTACCTCATATTTCTACAATGAATAATACTTTAATAAGCTTTTATATAATTATTGTTAAACATTTTTATAGGTAAAACAATGTTTAACTAAAAATAAAAACAATATAATTTATAAATTTATTTGAAATTTATTAATATATATCATATAATGAAATCGATTTCAAAAACAACAAATTGTTATTAAGAGGAGAATAAGATGGCAGTTGATTATGACTCAAAAGACTATTTAAAGAGCGTTGATGCATATTGGCGCGCAGCCAACTACTTGTCAGTTGGTCAGTTGTTCTTAATGAAGAACCCACTTCTGAAGACCCCGTTGGTTGCCGAAGACGTGAAGCCTAAGCCAATTGGTCACTGGGGCACTATTGCACCACAGAACTTTATTTATGCTCACTTGAATCGTGTGCTTAAGAAGTATGACTTGAACATGTTCTATATTGAGGGTTCAGGTCACGGTGGTCAGGTAATGGTTTCTAACTCATATCTTGATGGTTCATATACTGAACGTTACCCAGAGATTACCCAGGATGAAAAGGGGATGGCTAAGCTATTCAAACGCTTCAGTTTCCCAGGCGGTGTTGCTTCTCACGCTGCTCCTGAAACTCCAGGTTCAATTCATGAAGGTGGGGAATTAGGCTATTCGCTTTCACACGGTACTGGTGCTGTTTTGGACAATCCAGATGTGATTGCCGCTGTTGAAATTGGTGATGGTGAAGCTGAAACTGGTCCATTAGCTGCTTCATGGTTTAGCGACAAGTTCATTAACCCAATCAAAGATGGTGCAGTTTTGCCAATCTTGCAAATTAATGGTTTCAAGATTTCTAACCCAACCATTGTTTCCCGCATGAGCGATGAAGAATTGACTGAATACTTCCGTGGCATGGGTTGGGATCCACACTTTGTTTCAGTCTTTAAGGGTGGCCGTTTTGACGGTGAAAAGGACCCAATGCAGGTTCACGAAGAAATGGCTAAGACTATGGATAAAGTCATTGAAGAAATTAAGGCTATTCAAAAGCATGCCCGTGAAAACAATGACGCTACTTTGCCACACTGGCCAATGATTATCTTCCAATGCCCTAAGGGTTGGACTGGTCCAAAGAAGGATCTTGATGGCAACCCAATTGAAAACTCATTCCGGGCTCACCAAATCCCAATCCCAGTAGCTCAAGGCGATATGGAACACGCTGATATGCTTACTGATTGGCTTGAAAGCTACAAGCCTGAAGAATTATTCAACGAAGATGGTTCACCTAAGGAAATTGTTACTGAAAACACTGCTGAAGGCGACCACCGTATGGCGATGAACCCAATTACTAACGGTGGTCTTGATCCTAAGCGCCTTAACTTGCCAGACTACCGCAAGTTTGCTTTGAAGTTTGACAAGCCAGGTTCAATGGAAGCTCAAGACATGGTTGAATGGGCTAAATACTTAGATGAAGTTGCTAAGCTTAACCCAACCACTTTCCGCGGCTTTGGTCCTGATGAATCTAAGTCAAACCGTTTGTTCCAACTTTTGGATAATCAAAAGCGTCAATGGGAACCAGAAGTGCATGAGCCAAATGATGAAAACTTGGCTCCAAGCGGCCGCGTAATTGACTCGCAATTGTCAGAACACCAAGATCAAGGCTTCCTGGAAGGCTATGTTTTGACTGGTCGTCATGGCTTCTTCGCAACTTACGAAGCCTTTGGTCGTGTAGTTGATTCAATGCTTACCCAACACATGAAGTGGTTAAGAAAAGCTAAAGAACAATACTGGCGTCATGACTACCCATCACTTAACTTTGTCGCAACCTCAACTGTCTTCCAACAAGACCACAATGGTTACACTCACCAAGATCCAGGCATCTTGACTCACTTATACGAAAAGAATCGTCCAGACCTTGTTCATGAGTACTTGCCATCAGACACTAATACGCTTTTGGCAGTTGGCGACAAGGCTTTGAAGGACAGAGAATGCATCAATGTTTTGGTAACTTCTAAGCAGCCTCGTCCACAATGGTTCTCAATTGAAGAAGCTCAAAAGCTGGTCGACAAGGGCTTAAGCTACATTGATTGGGCTTCAACTGACAAGGGCGCTAAGCCAGACGTTGTCTTTGCCTCAACTGAAACTGAACCAACGATTGAAACTTTGGCAGCGATCGATATTTTGCATAATCAATTCCCAGACCTCAAGATTCGCTACATTAATGTAGTTGATGTCATGAAGCTCATGGATCCAAAGGACAACAAGAATGGCTTGTCAACTGAAGAATTCGACCGTCTCTTCCCTAAGGATGTGCCAGTAATCTTTGCATGGCACGGCTACAAGAGCATGATGGAATCAATTTGGTTCGCTCGCAAGCGCTACAATGTTCATATTCACTGCTACGAAGAAAATGGTGATATCACTACTCCATTTGATATGCGGGTCTTGAACCATCTTGACCGCTTCGATTTGGCTAAAGATGCGGTTGAAAGCATCGATAAGCTAAAGGGTAAGAATGCGGACTTCATTAGTCATATGGATGACTTGCTTGAAAAGCACCACCAATACATTCGCGATAATGGTAAAGATATGCCAGAGGTAACCGAATGGCAATGGTCAGGCTTGAAGTAATCAAAAAATAAGAATAAAGAGACTAGTTTACTTATTTAATGAGTAAGCTAGTCTCTTTTTAATAGAAATATTCTAATTAAGAAGCTTTCTTTTAACTTCTGCTTTATAGCGTTTAACTGACCCATGATAAAGACTTACAGTGCCACGTTTAATTTCATTTGAAATAGTTTGCGGTGAACAACCTAGTTCACGTGCGATATAGCGCATAGATTTATTATCTTTACGACGAATCTGGATCAAAACACGTTCTTCATAACTTAAATGTTTTCCACGAGAATGTTTAATCATGGTAGAATTATTAGAAAGGTTCATTTGAATACCTTGTTTTCTAGAAGTTTTTGTAGTTATTAACATTCTATCAGACAAGGTTCAATGACCTTTTTTAATTTAAGCCGAAATGTCCAACTTCATTTTGCAATCGGCGAGAGAAATTTAGTTAATATAAAATGTTAAATAAATACAGCTTCTATTTATTAAAAAATCATATGAAGTATTATATAGCTTGCAGATAAGGGGATTTAAGTGACCCCCAGAAATTAGTGAAAAGCAATTTCATCATCAATTAGCTGAAGCTACTAGTGATCTAATTGTTAGGCGCTTAAACATTTATCCTAAACAGGCTTTAAATTTGTTTTTCCAATCACGTGTCTATCAGGATTTAATGGCTTCAGAAGACGAATTTGATCAAATGATGCCCGCTGATTTGTTTGATTTGAGGCAAAATAAATAAAAATCAAAAATACCGCTAGTTCAATCAACCAGCGGTATTTTTAGATAATAGATGTAGAAAACAGACTAACCTAGTGTTAGATCATAGATCGACGGATTTATGATCTGGCACTTTTATTTTGCTTAAAATATAAAGTGAAGATAAAGCAAAGAAAGTCTTGGACTTTTTTGACACTTGATGTCGTAAAATAAACGGACTGCTTTACCGCCTATTTACAAGTCTTATCGAAGTCTGTAGGCACTTGATGCCGTGTTTAGAAAATGAGAATAGAATAGTTCGATAAAGCTTTTTGTCTTCACTTGGAGGCTAGAATTATGAAACAAAATGTTATCTTTGGCATTGATGTTAGCAGTAAATCTTCTACTGTTTGTGTTGTAATGGATCGTATTAAGCAAGGCGCTACTTTCACAATCACTAATGATTCTTTTGGCTATCAGAAATTATATGATCATCTCAATCAGTATCTGATAACTCCATTGGTTGTTTTAGAGGCAACTGGTGTATATTCGCTAAGCTTACAAGCTTTTCTAGAAGACTATCATATTAAGTATTTAAGACTTAATCCTTTAAAAGCAAAAAAATTAATGGACAATAACTTGCGTCATAACAAGACTGATAAGGTTGATGCTTATCGTCTAGCGCTAATTCAATTTAATGCTCCTCAAAGGCTTCAAAAACCTCAATCCAGGGAATATCATGAACTTCAAAATGCTAGTCGGTATTACGAAGAGCTCACTAAAGCAGTAGTAGTTAATAAGAATCAGCTTCATCGCAACTTGCAATCTACTTTTCCGCAAATAGAGCGCATATTATCAAATCCAACAGGGACAATTTATTGGGATATTGTTAGTATGTTCCCACATGCCAAGAGTGTGTTGAACCTCAATGAAACCCAAGTTATGCAAAAATTGTTGTCCCTTCACGGAATTGGGCATCAAAGAGCGCAAACTCTGACCGCTACACTCTATCGCTATGCTAGACAAGCATATCCTTATGACAGGCAGGATGGTATTACTGTAAGAGCTATCGAAAGAAATATTTCTAACTTAATTTCTTTAAATGATGAACGAACTCAAGTAATTGATTACATGGAAAAGCTAGCTAAAAAAGTTAATGCCCGTGCGTTAACTATGTACCTAAGCATTCCAGGCATTGCACTAACTACTGCAGTAAGACTAATCGCAGAACTTGGAGATTTGAGACGGTTTGATACTTCTGCTCAGATTGATGCTTTTGTTGGAATTGATCCAGGACGTTATCAATCTGGTGAAAAAGATAGTCACTTAGGTATCACCAAACACGGCAATCACATAGCTAGAAAAATATTGTATCATTCGATTACTCAAATGGAGTCCGTAAAAGCTGTTCAGCCCTGCCATATAACTGATTATTATGACAAGAAAAAACAATCTTCTCATAGCCGAGGCTATAAGAAGATTGCCATTGCAAGCATGCATAAACTAATACGCACACTATTTGCATTAATAACTCATAATCAATTATATGATTACAACATAGCCACCAAAAACCAAAGACTTTAGTTGAAATCAAATAATCAACTTTAGTATAGCAGTCTATGAAAAAACTACAAGAATTCATAGGCTTCTTTGCGTTGCCTTTTAATCATTTAAATATCTTAAGTCAGCTATGTCTTGACCTTATTCGCACTAACTTTACTAAAAAAATAGTGCAATAAACACTGATTATTACTTGACTTAAGGTAGAAAAAAGACCACTGACGGAATAAATCAGTGGTCTTTTTATATGCGAACAAGTGCATCATTATTTCCAATGCACTAGGATGTTTGGAAAAACGTGACTATATCAGAGATGAAAATGTAGTCATCGAAATAGCTAACTTTCATTAGCTAAATCTAATATTATTATAGTACATATCTAGATAATAAAGGGAGTTATTTATCCTTTTTGTTTACGCCTTTTTCAATAATATAAGAGCGACATTATGACTAATATGCTTTATACTAGTGATGTAAGCGATAAGAAATAACGATGGAGGCTTAAAAAATGAGTATAGTAAATAATGATTTTCATAAAATTTTGACTGAAAGACATTCAGTACGTAGATTTGATCCATCCATAAAAATTAGTCATGAAGAAATGAATGAAATACTGGAAGAAACTATCACTGCTCCTTCCGCATGCAATTTGCAAGCCTGGAAATTCATAGTTGTTGATACAAAAGAGGGTAGAGAGAAGCTGCACCAATACTTTATGCCTTTTAACTTCCCGCAAGTTGATAATAGCTCTGCCATAGTCCTATTCTTCGGTAACACGTTGGCTTTCAAGAAATACAGTCAATTATGGCACAGCATGTATGAAGAAAAGAAAGTAACTAAGGAAGCAATGGAAGCGGCTTTAAATACATTCATGCCACTATATGAAAAGGCACCACAAGAAATGTTAGTTGCGGATTCGATGGTTGATTCTTCACTTGCTGCCATGCAATTTATGTTGATTGCACGTGAGCACGGTTATGACACTAATGCGATGGCAGGTTATGATGCTAAAAAGGCTGCAGCCGTGATGGGACTTGATCCTAAGCAATACGTACCAGTAATGGCAATTGCGATTGGTAAGCACGATCCAAAGGCTGAAGATGAGATTACAACTACTAGATATCCACTTTCAGAATTGGTTGATTATGAATAGATAAGAAAAAACAAAGATTAGGGATAGGTTGAATACCTATCTCTTTTTTTGTAAACCAAAATAAAAATCATACGGTATGATATACATGCACTAAAAAAGCAAGTATGTTAGAACAAATATGATATAACAAATCATGAATTGAGATGAGAATATGAAAGATACGCCTAAATATTTAGCAATCGCAGAAAAGCTAAAACATGAGATTGAAACAGGGGAATATCAACCTAATGATCAACTTCCTAAAGAATTCGATCTAGCAAGATCATACAATGTTAGTCGCATCACGGTTCGTAATGCTATGAAAGAGTTGGAAAGCCAAGGCCTAATCTATCGAATCCAAGGTGCAGGCACTTATGTAAAGGAACGTAATTTAATGCATGCTACAGTAGATTCAAATCAATTGGAATTAATCAATCTTAAAAAGTACAAATTGAAATTGCTTGATTTTGAAGTAGGGCAAGTAATTCCAAAAATCACAGAAGCCTTAAATGTTCAGCCATATGATATCGTCTATACAATAAAACGAGCAGCAATGGCAACAAATAAGCAACTTGTGGCTTTTCAAAAAATTTGTATTCCTGCCAAAGTAATCCAAGGCCTGAATATGGGAATGATGGAATCTTCAATATATCCATTAATCCAACAAAAACTTAATGTTAAGCCTGCTAAGGCAACACGCGAAATTTCCTTAGTTCATGCTGATCAGGATTTGATTGCTAAAGGCGAAGTAAAAGGTCAAGTTGAAGAAAAGGAACCACTACTTAAATGGCTGCAAAAATCATGTTTGAGTGGTGGCCGGGCGTTTGAATGGAACGAAACTTTCTACCGCATAACAAAATTTCCAATAAAAGAAGCAATTGTCTTATAGATTTAAAAGGAGAGAATAATAAAAATTCTCTCTTTTTGTTATAACAATATTGACGAAGCAAAATATGTTATATCATATATTTGCAAGTGAGATGTAGGCGGTTACAAAAAGAGGGAGAGAAATTATGAATAGTAATTCGACGCCATCGGGTTTAAAGAAATTCGAAAATGGTTTTATCAGAATTGCCGGAAAAATTTCCGGTAACAGATTATTGTTAACGCTGCGTGATACATTTGTACTTGTCGCAGCTACGACTATGATTGCCGGTTTCGGTATCATGATCCAAAATGTTATCGTAGACTCAATGAATGGTTTAATTTTCGGTAAGCAAGGCCTTCAATTAGGTCGTTTAATTTCCGGATCTTGGGCCACTTGGCAATAAAGTGGATTTGAACATGGACTGCAAACTGTAGCAAACTTAATCGCTTTGGTTTCTAACGGTATATTAAACTTTTTTCGCGTTGCTTCTAGTAGTAATTTTCAGTTGGAAAGTCTCAACCAGATTCTTTAGAGACAGAACAGAGCACATGACAGATGTTCTATTTGGACTTGCAGCATTCTTTATAAGAATGTAGGAAAAGCTATTGAATCAGGTGTGAAGTTAGCTTTGGGGACTGATGCTGGTACTTTCATGAATCCACTTAAAGATACGGCTAAAGAACTTACCGAATTAACTAAAGCTGGTGCTAGCAATTATCAAGCACTTTGCGCGGCTGGTTTAGGATCTGCGGAATTACTTAAGATTGATCAAGATTACGGTTCTTTAGAAGTAGGAAAATATGCAGATTTCTTAGTGCTGAAAGATAATCCGTTAAAAGACGTATCTGCAGTTGAACAAGCTGATAAACAAGTTTATCAACATGGTGAAAGAAAATTTTAATAAGCAAAATGGTCTTAGTGTGAGCAAAGGCTATTTTTTTGCAGACAAACGTCTGGCTTTTTTAGTTTACCTAATTAAATGTTTTATTTATCCTAGTAAACTATTTACTAAATAGAGCTAAGAGTATATACTAATACTTGAAAACGATTACAGAATAAAACTTGAGGTAAAAACTATGAATAAAGAAGAACTACTTAAGAAATACGAAGAAACTTTTAACGAAAAGGCAAAGGACGTATTTTTCTCTCCAGGTCGAATTAATGTAATTGGAGAACACACTGACTACAACGGTGGACACGTCTTTCCGGCCGCAATCAGTTTAGGTGTTTATGGAGTCTATGGTCCAAGAGAAGACAAGAAAGTACGTCTTTTCTCAGGCAACGTTGATGGTGATATCGTCGAATTTGATATTGATGATACAACTGCTGAAAAAGATGAAGACCGTTTATGGGCTAACTATTTCAAGGGTATGATCACTTATTTACGTGAGAAATATAATGGCATTGATCATGGCTTTAACTTATATATCGAAGCTAATTTGCCATCAGGTTCAGGTCTTTCATCTAGTGCAGCCATTGAAATGTTAATGGGAATCATCTTGAAAGATGAATTTAACTTAGACGTTGATCGCGTTAGCCTAGCCAAGATGGGTCAAAGAACTGAAAATGAATTTGTCGGCTTAAATTCAGGAATTATGGATCAATTTGCCTGCATTATGGGTAAAAAAGATAGTGCAATTTTCTTAGACTGCAACACCTTAAAGTATGAATACATGCCACTTGCATTAGGCGATTACGAAATTATTATCATGGCAACTAATAAACCACATACTTTAGCTGATTCTGCTTATAATGATAGGGTTGCTGAATGTGGTCGTGCTCTTAAAAAGTTGCAACAAAAGCTTGATATTAAGGCATTAGGTGAACTTGATAACGATGCTTTTGATGAATATTCTTACCTCATCAATGATGAAACAGAAATTAAACGTGCGCGTCATGCAGTTAGTGAAAATCAAAGAACTTTACGTGCAACTCAAGCAATGAAAGACGGCGATCTTGAAAAACTTGGTCGTTTAATTAATGCTTCTCACGAATCTCTTCACTATGATTATGAAGTAACTGGTAAAGAGCTTGATACTTTGGCAGAAGCTTCATGGAAACAACCTGGAGTGCTCGGTGCCAGAATGATCGGCGGTGGCTTTGGCGGTAGTGCAATTGCTATTGTTAAGAAGTCAGAGGCTGAGAACTTTAAGAAGAATGTTGGTAAGATTTACCGCGATACAATCGGTTATGATGCTAGCTTCTATGATGCAGAAATCGTTGATGGTACTAAGAGAATTTAATTAGTGTGAGAAGGGAAAGTTATGAAGGTTATTGAAAAATTTGCGGATGAAGTTATTAATAGCGGTGCTTACGAGCCATTAGATCGAGTATATGTTATTAACAAAATTAGAGGATTAGTTGGTGATCATGATGAAGAAGAAAACGATAAGCCAGCTGCCAAGCAATTAGTTGACCTGGCCGTTAAGAATGAAAAAATTCCTGACGACATCACTTCACGTGAAGTCCTGAATGATCAATTATATGATTTAGCAACGCCAACACCATCTAAGACTAATAGTATTTTCTGGCAAAAAATGCAAAGGTCTTCAGAGAAGACTACAGATTGGTTTTATAAATTATGTGAAGACAATAATTATGTTAAAAAAGAGGCTATTGCCAAAAATGTTGTCTTCTCCGGCACTAGCTCAAAAGGTCATGGCTTAGAAATTACGATTAATTTATCTAAACCTGAAAAAGATCCTAAGGCTATTGCTGCAGCAGCTCATGCCACAGGCAAGAAGTATCCTCAATGTGCACTTTGCCTTGAAAATGAAGGCTATTTAGGTGGCTATGGTAAAAATGCCCGTTCTAATTTAAGAATCATTCGGATGAATATTGCAGGTAAGCCCTGGGGCTTCCAATATTCACCATACGCTTACTTCAATGAACACTGTATTTTCTTAGATCAAAAGCATATTCCAATGGTAATCAATCAACAAACTTTAATTAATTTGGTAGAAATTGAAAAGATCTTCCCACACTATTTCGTTGGTTCTAACGCTGACTTGCCAATTGTTGGTGGTTCAATGTTAGCACATGAGCACTACCAAGGTGGTCGTCATACCTTCCCAATGATGAAGGCAGGCATCAAGAAGACCATTGTCTTTGATTCATACCCAACTGTAATGGCTGGGATCGTTGACTGGCCAATGAGCGACTTGCGTTTAACTAGTGAAAATTCACTTGACTTAATTGACCTTGGTGCAAAGATTATCAAATTCTGGGATAACTATTCAGACACTGCACGCAGCATTAAAGCTTACGATGGTAAGACTCGTCACCACACGGTAACGCCAATCATGCACCGTGAAGGCAAGAACTTCGTGCTCGATCTAGTTTTGCGTGATAACAATACTAGTGATCAATATCCTTTGGGCATTTTCCACCCACACGAAAAGTTATGGCACATTAAGAAGGAAAACATCGGCTTAATTGAAGTAATGGGTCGTGCTATTTTGCCAGGACGTCTTAAGAGTGAACTTGAAGAAGTAAAGAAATACTGGCTGGGTGAAGATAACAATATGGCTGCTAGTCATAAAGAATGGGCTGATCAAGTTAAGGCTGAAAACGAAATTAGCTGGGACAATGTTGATCAAGTAATGCAGCAATCACTTGTCGAAGTATTTGAACAAGTTCTTCAAGATGCTGGCGTGTTTAAGAATGATGCAGACGGTGATGAAGGCTGGGATAAATTTATTACAGCTTTAACCAAAAAGATTAAGTAAAGTAATTGAAGCGAGATCTTGAGGGTCTCGCTTTTTCTACTCTAAGTCAAGTGTTATCAACGATTTTAAGCAATTTTATTTTGAAATACAGGCCTAATCGGGAAATGGCTCCCGGAGAATCGAGTTAAATATCTGATTTAGGGCATGA
>NZ_NFKZ01000037.1:0-17604 GCF_002160635.1 Lactobacillus gallinarum | reverse complement strand
TCCAGCGTTGCTTGGTTCATGTCATGCGTAATATCTGCGCTAAAGTACGCGTGGAAGATCGCGAGGCAATTATGAACGAATTCAAGCAGATTCACCAGCAAGCCAATAAAGCAGCTGCTATTGATGTATTGCATGCCTTCTATGCCAAATGGCACAAGAGTTATAATCATGTCATAAGAAACCTGAAAGACATCGGGCCGGACCTGCTGGTCTTCTATAATTATCCTAAGCAGATCAGAGCTTCAATTTACTCTACCAACATGATTGAATCTTTTAACAACGTCATTAAGCGCAAGGCTAAGCCTAAAGCAGAGTTTCAGACTGAACAGTCGCTTGATACTTTTATTGACATCCAAGCAATGAGTTACAATGACCGCTACTTCAACCGAATTCACAAAGGCTTTGGTCAGGTTCAGGACACCTTAGAATCTTACTTTGACTAAATAAAGAATAAAAAATCAATTTACGAGAAAGACCTATTTACACAAAAGATTTGACAGTTTCGATCTGAAGGATAAGATTAAAGATAAAGAATAATTTGTTAGTTTTAAAGCACTTAGTTTTTAATATTAAGTGCTTTTTTCTTGATGGTCGTCAATTTCTGCTAACAACATTTCTCCTAAACTAAAACATGAAAAGCAAAGGAGGAATATAAATGGTAAAAATTCAACAATTTTTTGTTAAACATCAAAAAATAATTTTGTCACTTAATACTGTGCTGATTTTGCTTGCGGAAGCAGCTAAATGGTTATTCCATATCAATGCTGCTTATCAAGTTCTGATGCTAGTAGTAGGAGTTATTGGTTTAATTCCAATATTGTTAACAGCTATTTCATCATTGAAAGTAAAATTAGTTTCCATTGATGTTTTGGTATCATTGGCAGTAGTTGGCGCTATTATTATTGGCGAATTTAATGAAGCAGCAATTGTTACCTGGCTTTTTGCATTGGGTGATGTTCTGGAAGAACTTACTCTTAAAAAGACGCGTAAAGCTGTATCTGATTTAACTAAAATGGCGCCACGAACCGCGTTAGTCTTGCAAGATGACGGGACAACGGAAGAAGAGGATGTAGATTTTATTGATCCTGGTGAAAAGATTTTGATTAAAACCGGAGATCAAGTCCCAGTTGATGGAAAAATTGTCTCGGGTTCAGGTTATCTAAATGAAGCTAATGTTAATGGTGAGTCGAAACCAGCCGATAAAAAACAAGGTGATCAAGTCTATGCCGGTACAATTCTAGAAGATGGCACCTTGACAGTAGAGACTACGGCAGCCGGAGATGATACTACCTTTGGCAAGATTATCGAAATGGTAGAGGAAGCTCAGGATTCCAAATCTCATACTGAGAAGTTGATCAATCGTTTTTCTAAATACTACACTCCCGCGGTATTAGTGATTGCGATTATTGTAGGCTTAATTACAAGAGACTTCAAATTGGCAATTACAGTAATGGTTCTAGGTTGTCCAGGTGCTTTGGTTATTGGAGTTCCCGTTTCAACTGTTGCCGGTATTGGTAACGGAGCTAAAAATGGCGTGATGTTTAAGGGCTCTCAAGTAATGGATGCAGCTCGTAAAATCGATGAAATCGCCTTTGATAAAACTGGTACTTTAACAGTTGGTCACCCAGAGGTAAATAAAATTGAAGTTCTGAGTGGTAATAAGGACGAAGTTGTTAACCTAGCTGCTAACATTGAGTCTCAAAGCAATCACCCGTTAGCTAAAGCAATGGCTAAGCTTAGTGGGCAAAAGATTGATCAAATCGAGACTAAGACAGTTAAGGGCAAAGGTATGATAGCTGACTTAGATCGAGAACGGTATTATTTAGGTAATTTAGCCTTAATTGAAGAAAATACTTTTGCTAATCCCAAATTAACTCAAGTAGTTAATAAACTAAGTAACTTAGGAAACTCTGTTGTAGTCTTGGCTAATAGTGATCAAAGTAAATTGGCTATTTTTGGCATTAAAGATCGTCTTCGCCCAGAAGCAGAAATCGCATTGATGCAATTAAAGCAACTAGGCATCAAGAAGTTAGTTATGCTTTCAGGTGATAATCAAGAAACAGCTCAACAAATTGCGGCTGATTTGCCAATTGATGAAGTTCATGGACAAATGCTTCCAGCTGATAAGGCACAATTTGTTAAGCAGGAACAAGAAAATGGTCATCACGTTGCCTTTATCGGTGATGGGGTTAATGACAGTCCTGCATTGGCTAATGCCGATGTGGCTATTGCAATCGGTAGCGGTACAGATGTTGCAGTCGATGTTTCAGATATTGTCTTAGTCAAAAATGACTTGCGTAAAATTGCCTATGCTTTATCAATTTCTAAGCGGACCGTTTTAAATATGAATGAAAATATTGTAATTGCATTGTTAACCGTGTTGTTACTATTCATTGGGTTATTTGCAGGTTATGTCGAAATGGCTAGCGGTATGTTTATTCATGAATTTAGCATCTTAGTCGTAATTTTAAATGGTATGCGCTTAATTAGAAATCATCGAAAAGTTGATAACCATCAATTTTCTGATAAGGAAAAAGATTTAGCATAAAACATGTAAGAGATAAGAAAGGAAGGTTTTTATGCAAAAAGTAATGATGAAGTTAGGTGGCATGACTTGCCCATCTTGCTTAACCAAGATTGAAAAAGCTGTTGAAGATGTCGATGGTACAGATCAAATTAAGGTATTATTTAATGCCGGTAAGTTAAAGTTCATGATGAATACTGATAAGGCTGATGTTGCTGATGTTAAAACAGCAATCGAAAAGATGGGCTATGAAGTTAAGGATGTAAAGGCAAAGGAGTTAAACTAATGAAGGCTGAAGAAGCATATAAGGCAGAGTTAAAGCAAAGTGACATTGATCATCATAAGCCTACAGCTGGTGCAATGGTTGGTCACATTATTGCCAATTTACTGATTCACACTTTAAAAATTAATCAAGCTAAGTTCTTCGCTAAGGGTCAAGCTAGTTTGTTTTTAGAGCAGCATGCTGATGAGTGGATCAGATATGAACAGAATGAGTTTAACCGGCTAAATCAGATTTTAGTTAATAATGGCGAAAGTATACCTACTATTACTGATCAATTTAAAGAATATACTATGCTTGAGGAAGACGGAGCAAGCAAGTACAAAGATGGCCAAGACCAACTTTTTGCTTTAGTAAAAGACTTTGATACACAAATCTTATTTATTACTAAGGCAATTGCCTTAGCTCAAAAAGAAGCTTGGCCAGAATTGAGTGCCAATTTAATTGAACTTCTAACATGGATTAAGGAACAAATTCGTCAATCACAAAACTTCTTGGGCCATGAATTACGTGAAGGATTATATACTGAAGAAGATGATGATGACGATGATTTTTAAGTAAAGGAAGTTTTTTGAATGGCAGAGTTGTGTGTACACTTAGTTCCATTATTTAATGCATTACCGACAAATGATCAAATGCAAATAGAAGAGCTAGTTCACCATCAGAATTATCAAAAAAGTGAATTAGTAATGGATCCTACATCAAGTAATAATTTAGTAATTGTTGCTCATGGTGGTGCTCGCCTTTATACTTTAGACGAAAATGGCCGCGAGAATGTTACCCAGATTTTAAAAACGGGTGATTATGCTGGTGAAAACTGGTTATTTGGTGAAGCAAATATCAATACTTATGTTGAAGCTACAGAAAATAGTGAGATTTGTTTGCTTAATCGAAATGAATTTTTAGCGCTAATGAAAAAGAAACCAGAATTAAGTATTCAACTCTTAGAGCAAAATATTATTAAAGTACGTGCTATGCATAGGCAAATTCAATTACTTAGTTTGCCTAAGGTGGAAGATAGACTATTGAGTTATTTGCAGACTTATGCAAAACAAGTGAATAAGAACTCATTTACTTTGCCACTAAAAATGAAAGATTTAGCCTTGTATTTAGGTACTACTCCCGAAACTTTATCGCGTAAATTCGTACTCTTAGAAAAGCAAGGAACCTTAAAACGAAAACTACGTCACATTGATTTATTCTAATTATTATTAAAGATCTACGAGCCAATGGTTCGTGGATTTTTTCATTAAGAATTATTGCATGGTAGTTTTTTAATTAGCGAAAAATCAACTCCTTTGATAAAATTTTATTTAGAGCAGGGAGACACTATGTCACTAATTTATATTCGTCAAGCTGCCAAAAATGACCTTGAACAAATTATGCCGATCATTGATGAAGCAAAAAAGCTTTTAAAAGAAGAGGGGGAACCCGCAATGGCAGAGTGATTATCTCAATGTTGAAACAATTACAGCCGACATTGAAGAAGGCGTAGCCTGGGTCTTAATCGTTGATCAGAAAATTGCTGGCTACACTGCAATTACTTATGGACCTGATCCAAATTATAAAAAGTTTGATGGCAAATGGGAGAATGATCTTGATCCTTATGTGGCCATTCACCGTGTAGCGATTTCTGATGAGTATCGCGGGATGCATATTTATGACGATTCAGTGAATGTCTTAACCAGCTTTTCAGTTTTCCCAGCACAAATTGAAAAGTTGGCTGATTTTGCGGCTGTCTCACCAGCACAACCTAATCCAAGCCGCAATTAATGCCGCAATTGAGGTCATCTTACCAATTCTGCCGCTTTCAAAGTTTTCGGCGATTAAGGCAATGCCTACGCCATATTCACCGCCGGCACCAATACCAGCGAGAAAGCGTAAGGCGTAGATCTCATAGATGTTGTTGGCAAAAGCCATTAAACCGGTAGCTAGGGCGAAGATTAAAACCGTGTGTGAGAAAGTTTTAAACCGGCCAATCTTGTCACCTAGGATGTCGAAGCAGATACCGCCGACTAGCATCCCTAAGTTAGTGATTGAGGAGATCAACCCGGCGGCTCCACCAGAGAGGTGCAAATCCGCAATCATTGAACTCATTGCAAACGATAAAAAAAGCACATCCATGTTTTCAAGCGCAAAACCTGATGAAGTAGAGGCGATGACCCACTTCTGGTTTTTACTTAGTCCATGACTGTGCTGCGTAATATATTTCATATTTAATTTTCTGTCATCCAATTATTTCTTCGTCTGTATATGATACGCTTTTTGAATAAAGAAACAAGGGTTGCTATGAAAAAAAGATCATCCTCTCGTGCTGAAAAAAAGATCATCCTCTCGTGCTGAAAGAATGATCTAAAAACTTTGTTTTAAATCTAATATACTAACAATCCGACGCCTAAAGCGACTAGACACAAGACAAATTCGATTACCAGTAATTTCCAACACCACTTGAACCATTTGTTAAAGTCGATGTTAACCATCATCAAACTCATCAAGATTAATCCGGTTGGGGCAACCAAGGAAATAAAGCCAAGGCCCCAGTTGTAGGCATCAATTACACTAGCACGGTCGATTCCAACCACATTGGCAAGTGGTGCCATGATTGGCATGGAAAGTACGGCCAAACCAGATGATGATTGAATGAAGAATCCCAGAATGATGTAGACGATGAACAGGAACCAAATGAAGATTAATGGACTCATGCCAGAAATCTGTTGGCTGAAGAAGTGCATGATGGTGTCACTGGTGTGACTGTCGTCCATAACAATGGAAACGGCTCTCGCCAACCCGATTGTCAAAGCAACACCAAGCAAATCGCTAGCACCATCAACGAAGGCTTGCACAACTTTGTGCTCGGAAAGTCCTGAGAAGATAGCCATCAAGTAGCCGGCAGTTAAGAAGACTACCGAAATTTCGGTGAAGTACCAGCCTTTTTGTTGTACACCCCAGATCATGACGATAAAGGCAATGCCGAAGATGATCAATGATAATTTTTGTTGCCAAGTAAAGTTGGCTGGTTTGTTAAAGTCGGCATCGTTTAAGTACTTTTCACGATCTTCTTCGTATTGGTCGTAAACAACAGATTTAGTAGGATCTTTACGTACCTTTTCAGCGTAGCGAATGACATAGATCATACCAACTACCGTACAGATGACCCACATGGTAATTCTGAGTGGTAAAGCTCTGGCGAAGTTAACACCAGCAGTGTTAGAAGCGATGATCGTTGAGAATGGGTTAATGGTTGAAATCATGGTCCCAATACTCGTTCCCAGGAAGATCGTTCCTAGAACTGTCATCGTATCATACCCGGCTAGCAGGAAGACTGGAATTAGGATTGGGTACATGGCCATCGTTTCTTCGGCAAGACCAAAGGTTGTACCACCAAGAGAAATTAGCCCCATCACAAGGACGATTAACAGAACTTGCTTACCTTTGATTTTCTTAGATAAAGCCTGCATCCCCGAGTTGATCGCGCCGTTTGCGTGAACGACACCAATACATCCACCTAGGATCAAAACGAAGGCGATGATGTCGACACTTTGAGCGATACCTTGTACCTGTGAGGTGAAGAACTGATTGATCGCCTGCCACAGGTTAGGCTTCTTTAAATTGATTCTCTCGTAAGAATTTGGAATAGCAACTGGCTTGTAGATTGTGCCATCCTTAAATTTCTTGACTGCAATGTTGACCTTGTGCTTCTTTAAAGTGGCCTGAGTAGCAGGTTCTTTGTACCTTTTGCCACTTGGTCTGGTAACTACGAAATCTTTATTGCTGGTATCATAAGCAATCGTCGCATAGTTACCGGCAGGAATAACAAAAGTCAATAGTTGAACAAGCAAAAGTACAATTATGATGACGGTATAGGCCGTCGGAAATTGGTGCTTTTTCTTCTTTTTAGTAGCCATAATAAAACCTCCTTACTTGTATAACTATTGATTTATAGTTTTATTATACAGTTAAGGAGGTATCTTTTGATAGCGATTTCATATAAATATAATAAAAAAGCCGAGCTTGACTCGACCTTCTTGTTATTCAGCGTGTTTACCGCGATTTCTGTACCAGAACTTGCGTGTAATATAGATTGCGGCAATTACCATAATCACCAATGGAGTAACCACGAATTTCAAGATGTTACTGTTACGTTCAGCTTGTACATTAGCATGATTTTTGGCAGTAGCAGGTTTGTTCTTCTTACTTGTTGCCTTTTTCTTATTAGGCTTACTGCTGGTAGCTGCCTTACTTGGACTAGCATTTTGCTTTTTGTTTAAATTAGAAGTAGCAGAATTTGACATCTTGTGTTGGTGACGCCATTTGTCTGTTTTCTTGATTGCTGAATGGCTGTTGTGATTATCCTTTGTTACATTCTGTGAATGTTGTTGATTATGGGTAGTGGTTGTGCTACTACTATCCTTCTTATTTGGCAAATAGTAGGCACAATCGATGTAGGTGACACCACTTGGATTGTTAGGATCAACTTCAAGGGCACGTCCACCATAAGGGGGATTGCCAGCTATCTCAAAGTCACCAATTCTCTCTGGTAATTGCCCCATGTTAAAGAATTGCCGCTCAGGGACACCGTTAACCACTTTTACCGTATCGGCATACATGACTTGTAAGGTTTGACCAGTATATTGATTTATGCAACGCCAATATAATGATTGGTAGGTTACATTTTGTTTATTTGTTTCAGATGTTTGTGGTTGATTAGTTTGATCATTTTCATCAGCTAAAACTGGAGTAGTCGTTAAAAGCAGGGCAGCTGGTAACGCTGCACACAGTTTGATGAGGAATTTTCTTTTGGTTAACATTTTTCTCACCTCTAAATAATAACGCTTACTTTCTACTTAAATTTTAGCGATAACTTTCGATGAATACAAGTTAAGAATAAGCAAGAGTATAGTAAAATAACTGATGAAAGCGATTTTACAAAGGAGAGATAAATTATGAGTTTGACTGTAAATCTTTATTACAATGGCAAAAATGGTGATGCCAGAAAGTTCGCACAAGAAATGGAAGACAAGGGTATTGCAGGTCGTATTCGTGCCGAAGAAGGCAATGAAAAATATGATTACTTTATCCCAATGGACGATCCTGAGACGGTTTTATTAATCGATAGTTGGCGTGATCAAAAGGCGCTTGAGGCTCACCATGCTTCACCTATGATGAAGGAATTGGCTGACTTGCGTGAAAAGTATAACTTGCATATGCGCGTTGAACGCTACATCTCAGATGACAGCGGCGTGCCTGCAAGTGATCAAAAGTTTATTCGGAAATAAAGATGATTAGAAAATATCAAAAGAGCGATTTAGATGCATTGATGCAGAGTTGGCTTGAGGGTAACCTTGATGCGCACGAGTTTATTGATCCAAGTTATTGGCATGATAACTATGAATTGGTGAAAAAAGAGTTGCCGAATGCTCAGCTGTATGTAGATGAAGAAGAGGGCGAGATAGCTGGTTTTGTAGGGATGCAAGGCGACTATATTGCCGGTATCTTTGTTAAAAGAGATCATCGGGGCCGCGGTATTGGCGGAAAGCTGATTGACTTTTTGAAGCTAAAGCATGATAAATTGCAGCTGTCGGTGTATGAAAAGAATGGGGCGGCTATTAGTTTTTATCAAAACCGTGGTTTTAAGTTAGTGAAAAAAGAGATTGATCAAGAGGCTGGTGCAGCCGACTGTTTAATGGAGTGGGATGCATAAAAGTTATGCCTAGGAATTTATAATAAGTATTTTTTCATAATGGACTAGCGGTATTAAACTTAAAGTAATGAAAGTCAGGAAAAGCATGGTGTTGAGATGTCAGAAATTGCTTTAGCTTGGGAATGGGCTAAGGGTATCACTGCTCCAATCGTTGGTTCAACGAAGATCAAACACCTTGAATCAGCTGTGAATTCGATGGACGTAGAGCTCACACTAGATGAAGTAAACTATTTTGATGAATTGTATGTGTCACACCCAATTATCGGTGCAATTAATCAAAATCCACCTGAGGGCACAGTGGTTTTAGATAGGAAATGGAGTAAAGAAACTATTAAGTGTAAAATCTTAATAGTTTTTTATCTACTCTCAATAAAACACGAACAATAATATATAAAAATTATGATTAATTAATAAATTAGCCAAAAATTTTAGCGAAATACTGTAAAATTAAAAAATATATGCTAAAATCTTACCGTTAACTAATTTGAGAGGGAAATAATCAACATGAATAACGACATCGAAAAAGTATTATTTGATCAAGATCAACTTAACAAGCGCATGGATGAAATGGCAGCTCGCCTTAACAAGAAATATGAAGGGCAAGAACCAATCGTCATTCCAGTTTTGAATGGCGCAATGATCTTTGCCAGTAATATGATCAAAAGATTAACTTTCGAGTTAACAATTGAGCCAATTAGGGCCTCCAGTTATGAAGGTACCAGCTCTACTGGTAAGGTTAAGATTACCCAAGACGTGAAGTCAGACGTTAAGAACCGCCCAGTAATCTTCATGGAAGATATCATTGACACAGGTAGAACTTTAAAGGCACTTAGCGACTTGATGAAGGAACGCGGTGCCAAGAGTGTTGAAGTTATTTCTATGTTAGATAAACCTGAGACACGTGTAGTTGACTTCTACCCAGATGATTATGGCTTCAAGGCCCCTAATGAATTCTTAGTAGGTTACGGCTTGGACTACAACGGTCTTTACCGCAACTTGCCATATGTTGGTATTCTTAAGCAAAGAGTTTACGCTTAGATTTAATATAGATAATGTAAAAAAGACATAGCTTATCTCATTTAAATAGGTTATGTCTTTTTTAATATTCATAAATACAATTGATAAGATTTTGCTTATTTAAAGTTACAGAAAAAACGTATAGTATTTGATTTTCACTTGTCACTGCTAATCGATATCTTATTTTATAAAAAGGAAACCTAATCGGCAATGCTGATCAAGTAATGAATCGTTTAGCTAAAAACAATGAAAATGCTAGCGTCATTATTGCAACTGCTCCTAAGAAAGGCTTGTTAAAAGGCTTTATTGAAGCTAGCGTAAAGATGCAGCCAAGAGAGTTTATCTATCTCTCATTTAACCCAGACACTTTGGTATGTGATCTTAAGCTCTTTAAGCAAAATGGTTATGAAACTAAGGCAATCACACCGATTGATGTTGCACCTCAAACGCCAGATATGATGTGCATTTACAGACTAGATAAGGAAAATTAATTTAAAATAAGAAGCCTAACATAATTAGGTAAAATGTTATAATGATTGTGTTGGAGTTTATTTATAAGAAAAGAGATAAAAGCGAATGAACACAATTGCATTTAACCAACAATTATCAGACAAATTGAATGAAGCTCTAAATCCTGATTTGTACTCAACACCAGGTAAGGGTGAAATTACTGTAATCGCAAATGAAAAGAAAGATTTGCGTGAATACCGCATCATCACCAAAGACAACAAGGTTGTTGATTTAGTTGATGCTTATGACTCTGAGCACGATGCTGACTACCAAAAGTTAGTCGACTTCCTCAAGGACTACCGTTAATTAAGAATACAATTAAGACCCAGAGTCATATCAGCTCTGGGCTTTTTTTATTCGCTTGGCTTAATAATTTTCTAATAAACAAATAAAACAAACATAATAGAGGTAGATATAATGAAAACACAACTAAGATTTAAAGAGGGCCAAGATTATCCTGAACAACAAAATGGTTTGCCAAAGGCATTCTTCCATGACCCAAAATATAGGGATATGAGTGTCAATGCTCGTTATCTTTACATGATTTTTACTCTACGGATGACAGAGTCACAAAATAAGGGTTGAATAGATGACGACGGCAACATGTACATCATTTATTCAGATGAAGATTTGATGAAAGAAATGCACTGCAAATCTTGTACAGTAGATAAATTGAAAAACGAACTAGTTAATTTGACTTGCTATCAATGGAGAGACATTCCAACCATTTGTATCCCTTACATGTAAGCAATTCATATAGTCATTAGGGTGAAAAAGGTACATAAAATTGTGCCTTTTTTGTTATTAAATTTTTTCAAAATTAGGCCGTAAAATTTAGATCATAATCAAAAGTCAATATATAATTAAGATAGAGTAAAAGTATAATATTAAAGTAATTGCATTAATAGGTGAAAATAATAAATGAAGAAAACTTTATTTGGTTTAATTTATATGTCTTCCTATAAGATTCAACTTAACATAGTAGATCTAAAGGATCTAACTGTCATTGAACAACTGGATTCGCCTTCGTTTTTACAAGCTGATAGTAAAAGCCAGGTTTTTGAACAAGATATGGACAAAATCTGTGATGCAATTGAAGGCTTTAAAGAGAAGCTAGCAGAATATCAGATTAAGGATTTCAAGTTTTACGGCAATGAACAATTAATTGATGAAATGTCTGCCAGTTTTATTGCAGATCAGATCAAGGTTAGAACTGGTTGGAAGATCGAATGGCTTAATGGTGGTCAAATCGTCTACGCCAAGGTTTTAAGCGGGATGAAGAGTCAAACAGAAGTAAATGACGATGGCAAGGACCACGCCACTTATTTGCTTAGTCTTGGTTCTGCAATGATCAACCTTTCTTTGTTTAAAAACAATAAGTTCGAATCAAGCTGGAGCCTGGCTTTAGGTCCACGAGAGATCCAAGAGATCAATGAAATCACTAATGAAACGCCTAATGATCCGATCTATGTTATCAATGATTACTTAGGTGCGAAGATCGGTCACTTGGCTCGTCAGATCAAGAATAATTCGCGTGCCGCTGTAATTATCCAACACGCTGATGCCTTGAATAATACTTATTTGAAGAAAGAAAACTCAGCTAACCAAATTACGCACGAGGAATTTCAATACTTCTATGATCAACTGATCCAAATGTCGCTTAACGATATCATGCAAAACTATGACTTGGAACCAGCTGTAGCTGAACACGTTATTCCTAATGCCATTTCAATCAAGCAATTCCTTTCTCTCTTAAATATTGGCACGATTTACATTACAGACATGTCTGTTGTCACCGGCCTTTTGATGCTAGAGAAGAGAGGCAAAGATACTGATATCATGATGACTTCAGCTCAAAATATGGCTCGACGCTATTTGGTTGATTTACACCATGCTAACGCAGTACGTAAGTTTGCTTTGCACATTTTTGATCGTTTACGTAAAGTACACCTTTTGCCTAAATCAGCTAGAGAATTGTTAGGTTGGGCAGCAACCGTTGATGATATCGGCAGCTTTGTTAATCAAGCTCGCCGCTATGAGCAATCAGCCGATTTTATCGAAGCTAATGAACTGATTGGCATGTCAGATCGTGAAAATGAAATCATCAGTGAGATTTGTCGTTATCAGACTATCGATGATGGAGATGATTCTGCGCCAAACATTGGTGGACACCACTACCGTCACTTGGATCCAGATGTTCAATTAACAGTGGCCAAGCTTTCTGCCATTTTGCGGATTGCGACAGCATTAGATGCATCCCACAAACAAAAGATCAAGCAAATCGTTATTTCACTGAAGAAAAACAATGAATTAGTGATTAGAGCGAAAACTAACGCAGATATTACGCTGGAACGTTGGTCATTTAACAAACGCGTTAAGTTATTCGAGGATGTATTTGGCATTAAAGTTGTTTTAAAACAAGAGGGTATGAATAGACAATGAGTAGTACATTTTTAGGAAACGAAAAAGAAGAAACAAAACCGTTTTTAAAACCGGAATATTTTAAAAACCGTGAATTAAGCTGGATGGACTTTAATGACCGAGTGTTGGAAGAGGCCCGCAATAAAGATAATCCATTGCTTGAAAGAATCAATTTCTTGGGCATCACGCAAAGTAATGTGGACGAATTCTTCATGGTTCGTGTTGCTTCTTTGCACAAGTTGATTGCGGCAAGCATTAAGACAACTGACTCTTCAGGTCAGACTCCTGAAAAGCAGCTTGATGCCATCAACCAAAAAGAACACAGAGCAGTAGAAAAGAGATACTCAACTTATTGGCGTTCACTTTTACCATTGCTTGAAAAGAAGAATATTTTCATTAAAGAAGTCAAAGATCTGAACGCTCAGCAATATGAGTTCGTTAGACGTTACTTCAGTGATGAACTATATCCAATCATTACACCAATGGCCGATGACACCAACCGTCCATTCCCATTTATTGCCAATGATTCATTGAACATCGCTGTTCGCTTGAAGGACAAGGAAGATGGTAAGCATTATTACGCCACCCTTAGAGTTCCTAATAACTTTAAGCGTCTGGTTAAATTGCCTAAGGCTGACAATAGTTTTGTTTTGCTTGAAGACATCATCAAAGAATTCGTTAGCAGCTTTTTCGACGGCTACGAAGTAAAGGAAGCCGCTACTTTCCGAGTTACTCGTGACATGGACTTGGACGTGGCTGAACGTGATACTTCAGACTTTTTGCGGAGTGTACAAAAGCAATTGAAAGACCGTGAACATGGTAAAGTTGTTCGCCTTGAAATTGAAAAATCAATGGGTGAAAAGTTGCGTTCGCGCTTGTTTGATAAATTAAAGGTTAAGAAGAATGAAATCTATGAGATTTCTGGTCCAATTGATTTAACCTTCCTTAAGAAACTTGCTGGTGCAGTTAAGGGTCATGAAAAAATGCGTTATGCGCCAATCAAGGGTTATGTTGATCCAGATTTAGCTCTTTCAAGCGATATTTTTGCCAATATTAGACAAAGAGATTACTTGGTTCAACACCCATATGATTCATTTGACACAGTTTTAAACTTTATTTGTAAGGCTGCCCATGATGACAAGGTCTTAGCCATTAAGATGACCCTTTATCGTGTTTCAGGTAATTCACCAATCATTAAATACTTGGGTCAAGCTGCACAAGCTGGCAAACAAGTAACAGTTTTGGTCGAAGTTAAAGCTCGTTTTGATGAAGAGAACAACGTCCACTGGGCTAAGACTTTGGAACAAATGGGCTGTCACGTTATCTATGGTTTGAAAGGACTTAAGACGCACACCAAGATTACTTTGGTCATTCGCCGTGATGAAGATGGTATTCGCAGATACATTCACTTGGGTACCGGTAACTACAACGACGTAACTGCTCACTTCTACACTGATATGGGCTTATTCACTTCACGCCGCGACCTTGGTGTCGATGCCACTAACTTATTTAACATGCTATCTGGTTATTCTCGTCCACCATACTTCAGACAATTAAGAATTTCACCAAAGCATATCCGTGAGTTCATTAATCAAAAGATTGATAATGAAATCGAAATTGCCAAAACTGGCCGTAAAGCCGAAATTCACATGAAGATGAATTCACTCTCTGATCCTGAAATCATTGGTAAACTTTACGAAGCTTCTCACGCTGGCGTAAAAATTCACTTAATTGTGCGCGGAATTTGTTGCTTAAGAACCGATATTCCTGGAATTAGTGATAATATTGAAGTACATTCGATTGTCGGAAGATTACTCGAACACAGTCGAATCTATTACTTCTATAATAATGGTAATCAAGATGTCTACCTTTCAAGTGCGGACATGATGAAGCGTAACTTGAACAGAAGAGTTGAAACCTTATTTCCAATCTTGCAGCCAGATTTGAAGGAACGTGTACTTCATATCTACGATATTATGTGGAATGACAACGTTAAGACACGTGTACTTCATAATGATGTATATTCAATGGTTGATCGTCGTGGTAAGAAGGCCCTTAACTCTCAAGAGTACTTTATTCATCAAGCCCAAGAAAAAGAACGCGAATTAAAGCAAAAAGAAGATGAAGATAGAGATCCTGATGTCTTTGAAGTAATGCGTAAAGAAGACAATGATTTAACCCTTGAGGAAAAGAAGGATACGGATGAGTAAGGATTTTTTACGCAAAAGATTCAATATTGATAAGCTGCGATTAAAAGCTAGCAAAGATGAATTGATTGAGGCCGGCAAGAAGCAGGCTAAAAAGGTGCCAGTTAGTGAACTAGGTGCTTTTAAACCGGTTGAACGGGATGCCGTTGAGATGATCAAGACACAGGAAGATACAATGATTCCTGAGCTATTGCCTTTGCGTCATCAGCGCATGATTGCTAATGCCTTTAGCTTCTTGCGTGGTACTGCTGGTGTCATGGAATATGACTTGTTGCACAGCACGCAAAGCAAAATCTGGGTGATGATTTGTGGAGATGCCCACTTAAACAACTTCGGCTTTTTCGCTTCACCTGAAAGACAGTTGCTTTTCGGACTTAATGACTTTGATGAAACCAGAGTTGGCAATTGGGAGAGCGATTTGAAGCGTCTGATGGTCAGTGCCCAATTAATCGGTGAGATCAACGGCTATAATCCAGATAATCTTTATAAGATATTGAAGAATACTGCCAAGGCTTATGAAGACGGAATTAATGATGCGGCTGGTCAAAAGCTGCTCGACCGTTTTTACGCCTCATACAGCATCAATGATTTCTTTAATACAGCCAGTGATGATAAGCAATTAGTCAAGATTTTGAAGAAAATTGCGGATAAGGCACCAAAGAATAATTCGGATAAGGTAGTTAAAAAGTTTACGACTGAAGAAAATGGCAAGCTGGTCTTTAAAGAAAATCCACCACGTGCTAGACGGATTTCTGATCAAACTTATCAGGAATTAGTTAGTGCGATGGAAGAGTACCAAAAGAAGCTTTCACCTGATGTAAAGGTGCTGCTGAGCAGTTTTAAACTGACTGACATTATTCGTTACAGCGTAGGTGTTGGTAGCTTTGGTACACGCTGCTATCTGGTTTTACTGACAGGTAGAGACGGTAGTCACTTGGTTTTGCAAATCAAAGAAGCAATGCCATCTAAGTATGATTTGTCTAATTTGTCTGTGGCAGAAGCTAAACAGCAAGGTTATGAAGAAGGGCGCCGTGTAATCACCGGTCAAAGCATCTTGCAAACCTTCTATGATCCATTCTTGGGTTATACTGAAGCAGGAGGCCGCAGCTATTATGTGCGTCAATTCAGAGATATGAAGGACTCAATTGATACCACTAAGCTGGATGAAGAAAGCTTTGAAGCTTATGCGACGCTTTGTGCCTTCATCTTGGCCCGAGCTCATTGTCAAAGTCCAACGGCAGCAATGATTTATGGCTACTTGCAAGAAAGTAGGCAATTTGATAAGTGTATGGCTGATTGGGCTGTCGCTTATAGTAAGCAAGTAGAACAAGATTACGAAGCTTTTACGAAGTATCTGCGCGGTGAATATGACAGTAGACTGAGGAGGAAGAGAAAATGACTAATACTAATTTAGTAGTAATTGACTTGGGTTCCAACTCGGTCAGAATGCAGATTTCACAAATAGACGATTATGGTGGCTATACAGTAATAGGTTACTTTAGAGAGTATGTCCGTTTGTCTGAAAATATGGGCAAAGAAATGACGCTTAAAGAAGAACCAATGAACAGAACGATTCAAGCTTTGAAAGATTTTAAAACCAGATATACGCAATATGATAATGTGGTCGTCAAAGCGGTAGCAACGGCTGCAGTTCGCGGAGCAAAGAACCAAGCGGAATTCTTAAAACGAGTAAAAGATGAAGTTGGACTGGACTTGCAGGTGATCTCAGGTAGTATCGAAGCATACTTGGACTACATTGGCGTAGTTAATACCTTGCCAGTCAGAAACGGCATTATCATGGATTGTGGTGGTGCTTCAACGGAGCTGATTTGGGTTCAAAATGGTGCCTGCAAAGAACGGGTAAGTATTCCAGTCGGTTCAGTCGTTTTGTCGCAAAACTATAACTTAGCTGATACCATTTCAGCTAGTGATTTGTATAGCGCAATGAATGCGGCAGGGCAGAAAATTTCAACGGTGCGCTGGCTAGGACAAGTGCATAATTTGCCATTAATTGCACTTGGCGGTAGTAACCGGACAATCGCGAAGATTCACCGACGAGAGGTTACTGATGAAGTTGATGAGTTGCCTGACATTCACGGGATGCACTTGCCACCACACTATATCTTTAACTTGATTAGTAAATTGATCGCCATGAATAAAGATGAACGGATGAAGATTCCTGGTTTAGCCAAGCACCGAGCAGACGTGATCGTCGGTGGTTTGATTCCGATTAGCTTAGTATTGCGTAACTTGCAGGTTAGTGAAGTGATCTTTTCTAACAGAGGGTTGCGTGATGGTATTTTGTTTGAATACTTGCGTAAAAATAGAAAAGAATAATTGGCTCTTTGTCAAACAACTTAATGCTTTCCTAGGACTAGATCTAAACAGATATCAGTCTGGTAAATACGGTAAGGGTGATACTATTAACCGCAGAGGCAGTAGTCAGGGCAGAGCTGTTGAAACAGATATGATTCGAAGCACGTTGAGAAATCAGGGTAAAATTCAAAATCATTTAGTTGACTACTATTACAAATTAAAAAAGCCACCTTTCAATAATCATGACAAGGTAGCTTTAATAGCGTGTGCCAATCATTTGAATCGCACTATTATAAATTTGGTCCACACACATCAACTTTATAATTATTCTAAGGCAATTCATTAATAAATGCTTAGCACGCAATAAGTGAAAAACTGCCAAAAGACTAGCCTTTTGGGGTTATGTTTAGTATACTCTTTTTTCTCTATAATAATGATTGACATTCTATAAGAATGTTGTTGATAGAAGTCAAATATAATTTAGATTAAGCATTAAGCTATTTGATAATAGCTTGATGCTTTTTCTTGTGTGTCGGGCATGACATTTCATCTAGTCTAGTGAAAGTCTAGACCACGGGTAGTTGTCGCCAAGTGTAGTGAACCACAAGCTGATAGCGGTGACGCTATG
>NZ_NFKZ01000036.1:0-18629 GCF_002160635.1 Lactobacillus gallinarum | reverse complement strand
ACTCGTTATTGGCGACTACTTCTTCTGCCAGCTTAGTCTCATAATTATTAAGAATAGAAAAGGCAAAAGGCATTGCTTGATATTGTCTAACAGCTAAGTAGTGCTTAGCATGATAATTGTTTCGATTGCGTCCTACATAAGAGTTGTAGACAAAGCGTTGCGCATCATAGTTCAACTTAATGATTTTCTTTTGCTTAGAACTAGGATAAAAGCGAAGCTTAACGCCAAAATGATAGGCTAAGCTGCTCATTCTCTTCATGATTTCACCTCCTTCTGTAGATTAGATATTTATATTGTACAGGGAAGTCGAACGTATGTCTCTATTTTTAGAATAAAAAAAGCTGACTGCTAGGTCAGCTTGGCCCTATCCATCCCCGCATTAAAATACGGGGATTTTCGGGCGTTTTTCATTAAAAAAATCTTGTAAAATTAAGGGCTTTCAAATCACTTTTCAAGCCTTGCTGTGATTGAATCTAGCTTACTCTTGGTTTCTGATAGATTATCATTAACTAATATGTGTGCGTAATCTTTCAAGTCTTCCGGCAACAGATTTAATTCACTGCCGCTGAGTCGTTCTTTGATCTTTTCGGGATCATCTCCTCGCTTTAAAAGCCGCTCTTTTAATTCTTCTTTAGTCGAAGTTGTGACATAAAGAAAATAAACTTTATTGCCTAATTGTTTCAAATAAGTATAAACACCTTTAATATCGACAATTAAAGAAACGAGATCGCTCTTTTTCCAAGCAAGGTTTAAGGCTTCACGACTTGACCCATATTGATAAGAGCCATATCTGACGTGCTCAAAAAAGTGCAATGTCTTGAAGCTTTCATCCGTTTCAAAATGATAGGAGACATTCTGCTTTTCCCCTGGTCTCATTGGACGCGTCGTGTGTGTCAAAACACGTGGTATGCCATATTTTTCATTTAAATAATCAGAAATCGTTGTCTTTCCGGCGCCGCTCGGGCCCGCGATCAAAATTATTTTCTTCAAAAGAAAGTCCCCCACTTGAAAATGTTGCTCATCTATATTAACATTCCAATGTTACAAAAGACCAAGATTTTTTATCAAGAGAGGAGATAACTCCATGAAAAAAGCAGATGTAAAAGTTGGCGCAATCGTTGGTGCCAAGTCAGAAGAAGAACTTAAGAAGCCATTCCAAGGTAAGGTAGAAAAAATTTATGAAAATTCTGCTCTCTTAGCTATCACTTCATACGATCCAGTTGATGCCACTGCAATTAGTGACTTGAACAACAAGATTGTGGTCAACTTCAAAAACTTAAAGGCTGCTCGTGCCGCTAAAAATAGTAAGACTGCTTCAACTAACGAAGTTAAAGTTGAAAAGATTGCTAAAACTAAAAAGGCTAACAAAGACAGCAAAAAGTAAACAAAATTCAAAAAGATCCTGGGTAATATTTACGCAGGATCTTTTTTTGCCTAAAATTAATACAATATCGATCTATTTAGGGAGATTTTTTATGAAAGAGAAAACTCGAACTGTTTTATTCTGGTTCATCCTTATTCAGCCGTTTTTGGACCTTTATTGGTTTTATCATGGCAAATTGGCTGACGTCTTGCCGTTTACTTTGCCTACAATCATTAGAATTTTGGCTGTTTTTGTTATCTTTTGCATGTTCTTTAGTCAAAAACAGAATTGGCAAAAATTGGGTAAAAACAAATGGCTACTGTTTTATTTAGCCTTGCTAGTAATTTACTCGGCTCTACACTTGTTACACGTGAAACATTTTAATAGTATTAATACAAATGATTACAACTATTCGACTGTCAGTGAAATCTTCTATCTCATTAGAATGCTTTTGCCGCTGATGGTGATTTTCTTTACTACCGCGTTAAATTTCACTCGCGATCAATTCAGACATGTAATTGAAGGAATCAGCGGACTATTTTCATTCACCATCGTGATCAGCAACCTTTTCGTGATTTCACTTAGAAGTTACGAAACCGGCCCGATCAGTGCCAATATTTTTGAATGGTTCTTCAATCCTAACATCGGCTATTCCCACATGGCTTCTAAAGGCTTCTTCAACTTTGCCAACATGGTCTCGGCCGTACTATTCATGCTAGTGCCCCTGATGCTCTACTTCATGTTCAGTCATTTTAATTGGAAAACCGTTACTTTAAATGTCGTGCAGGCCCTCGCAATGATCGAACTTGGAACTAAAGTCGCGCTAATCGGCTTAATTGGTGGCATTATCATCGGTATTTTGCTCTACGTTTTCCATTTGTTCATTGTCAAAGATGTCATCAAGAACGGCAAGGCAATTTTAGTAGCGCTGATAATCGAAATTGGTGCGATGGCGATTATCCCCTTCGGTCCAGCAATCCAGCGTTACAATTATGAAAAGTTTTTAGCGCAACAATCTGATAACAGCTTAACTGTTGCTAAGAAAGAATTAGCCGCTGGTCTTAAAAAATATCCAAGCGGCGAAAAACGGAAGCAATTTTTAATCGAATTTATCGAAGAGCATTATCAAGATTATGCCCTAAACAAAAAGTTTGTCACTAAGAGCTACCCTTACAAATATGATCCAGAATTTTGGCTTAAGATCATGAACGAGCCGGGAACTGCGCGGATGCAAAACCGTCACGTTGAAAGGGCTATGCTAGATCAAGTAGTTAAGACTAACAATAATAAGTTGGACAAGTTCTTAGGTATCTCATATACCCGTGAGACCAACATTTTTAACCTAGAGCGAGACTTCACCAGTCAGATCTATTCATTAGGTTGGATCGGGATGTTGCTATTTGTTGGCCCGTACGTAGCAATCATGCTGTACGCTTTTGTTAAATGGCTAATGAATAGAAGAAAACGCACCTACCTGATTAGTTCCATGCTGCTTTCAATCGCTTTTATGCTGTTTGCGGCATTTTCATCAGGCAACGTCATGGACTTTTTAACCGCCAGCTTCATCTTAGCCTTCGTTGAAGGTGGATTATTAGCTGAAATTAAAGCCAAACACCTTATTGCGCTTGACTTTACGTAGAAAAAATCCTCATTCGTCTTTGAATGGGGATTTTCTTTGCTTATTTTCCTTGTTTGATGAAGCTTTGATCTGGCACCCGGATCAAGTAATAACGCGTTGCCAAATGCCCTGCGTGCATTCCAATACCGTTTTGCCAATTCTTCTTATATGTCGCCGTATAAATGGCTACATAAGCACGTTGATATTTCTTATCCATTTTCTTAAGCGTCTTTTTAACGTATGGAATCTTTTCTGCATTAACATCTAATGCCGTATCACCATACGCAATCGATGCATAATCACTAGACGCCGTGATTTTGCTTCCTGCCTTATAAAAAGTATATGACTGAGAACCGTATCTCTTCTTAGCTGAATCGATCGTGACATAGCTTGAATTGCCAACCCCTGTCTTCATTATCAGCGGTTCATATTTAACGCTTGAAGTAATTCGACTTGCATCTTCCAAATCTGGATTATCCATAAATGTTTGATTAAACATCCAGCCAGCTGCTACAAATAAAATGACCACCTCAACTATATTCAAGATAAAGTTAGGCCAGCTAAAGTGCTTATGCTGTTTAATAATCATCTTAATTCGTCTACGACGAATATTTTGGATAATAAATACTAAATACAGTATGATGGCAACCCAGATTAAGATACCAATAATATTCCAGCTAAACATGACGATTCCTCCTTGCTCTACATTATAGGGGAATTTTTTCAAAATTTGAATAGCTTAACTATTGAATACTTGGGATTTAGGTGAGAAGATAGGCATTGAGTACATTAGATTTATTAGGTAAAAATATGGTAGCAATAGCATTTTATTCAATAACTGGGCAAACTAAACGTTTTATTGATAAAACGCAATTAGAAGCCCATCAGATCAGCGATGCTAAACCCAAATTTGATATGGGTCAAAAGTACATTTTGATCGTTCCTGCATACCAGGATTTCATGATGGATTCAGTCGTTAACTTTTTAACGTATAAAGACAATAAAAAGAATATTATCGGAATTATCGGTTGTGGTAATCGTAACTTCAACGACCTTTTTGCTCAAACCGCGAAGAAGATCGCAGCTACGCTAAAAGTGCCGATTCTTTATTTATTGGAATTTAGTGGCACAAGTGAAGATGTCAAAAACGTTCGCAAGATTGTTCATGATCTTTCTACTGGTGAAAGCAACAAGAAAATCCAAAAACCTAATGGATTACGTGGAAATATTAGCTTTTTGAGTGATTTTAGAGATTGAGTATGACTGAGAAATATTACGAAGCAATTAACTGGAACGACATGGAGGATCGTGTCGACAAATCCGCTTGGGCGAGACTAAACGATATTATTTGGGAACCTCGCAACGTTCCGGTTAGAGAAGATAAAAAAGAATTTATAAAATTAGATAAGCCAATTCAAGAAGCTTTGCTTCATGCTTTTGGAGCATTGTCTTTCTCGTCTGGCTTACAAATGCGTAACGGTATTGAACAGATTAAGGCGGACGCAATTACGCCTGAAGAATCTGCCGTTTTAAACGCGTTGCAATATTTGGAATCAATTGCCAATAAGGGTTACAGTTATGTTTTGCATGAGTTATCTGATGACAAGACTGTCGAAGAAACTTTGAATTGGGCAAACAATAATCCTTATTTGCAAAATAAGATCCATATTTTAAATAAAATCTATCAAAGTGGAGATGCCTTGCAGAAAAAAGCAGCTGATGTAATTTTGGAAACTGCTCTTTATCACTCTGGCTTCTTCGCCCCACTCTACTTGTTCGGTGACGGCAAGATGGTTAGAACTGCTGAAATTGTTAAGTTAGCCTTACGTGGTACTTCATTCAGCGGTATCTATCCTGGATATAAGTTTCGCTTAGGCTATAGCAAGCTTGGCAAGAATGAACAAGATAGATTAAAGGAATGGATCGAAAACTTATACGATGAGTTAGTAGCTAACGAAGAAAAGCACATTCATTTAATGTATAAAGGCACTGGTTGGGAAGAAGATGCCAAACATTACTTCTACTACAGCGTCAATAAAGCTTATCTTAACTTAGGCTTTTCAGATAAGTATCCTGATACAGCTGATACTATTAACGCGACAATCGAAAAAGGTGTAATTAAGAGTGCAGTATTTGAAGACTTCTTCTTCTACACCAATGACCATTCGCTTAATAAATTTAAAGAAATCAAATAATATTAACCTTGATGTACTAAAGATCGAATCAAATTGATTCGGTCTTTTCTTTTGGCAAAAAAAGATCAATCACCTGCAAATATGCAAAATGATTGATCTAAAGTCTATCTATATAAATATGCATTCATTATGTTTAGAATTATTTATTGTTTTGATCTGAAAGAATTAGTCCTTAACAACGTCCTTAGCGTTCAACCATTGACTCTTGTTAATCTTAACGATCTTTTTGCCGTTGGCTTTCTTAACAGCTTTAGCAGTGAAGGTTGAACCCATTGAAACTTTCTTAGCAGTCTTCTTACCGTTAGCGTTTAAAACGTTAACTTTTTGATTCTTGGTGTCTTTTACAACAACGAAAATCTTGTCACCCTTTTTGATTAATGGGTTAGTAGGAGCAACTTCTGAAATACCTAACTTTGGAGCAGTGAAGCTAGCAGCTTCACTAACTGAAGCACCGACACCCATCATACTAATTGAAGCAACTACAACTGAAACAACTTTAACAATTTTCTTTGAGTCTAACATAATGAACACCTCTATTTTCTAAATCACTTTAACTTGTTGGAACTTTTCGTTCCCTCATTCCTTACATCTTTATTATATAACATACGTTATATAATGCAAGGGCAAAATAAGACTTTTTTAAAAATAAAATAGATAGCGCGAAAGCTTGCTATAATAACATTTGTTCCAAGTTCTGACTGGAAAAAGAGCAAAAATAAAAAACAAAAATTTTTGTTATCATTACAAAAAAAAACCGAATCACTTAGATTCGAGTCTAAAAACCTTATAAAACTACTTTTTCTTTTTAATTTCTTTTTTAGCAGTTTTGCTCTTCTTTGTTTCCTTCTTAGCAGTCTTCTTTTCTGGCGCTTCATATTCACGCACAACTGTCAGCTTTTCAATGATTGCTTCTACTAGTTGATCTACCACCTTATCAGCATCTTTTTCAACTTCTTCTTCAGTTGCCAATTGATCAATTCTAAAATGCGAAACATTAACATAATCAGACCGCGTTTCAAAATAAACATTAAGCGGATATTCTTGCCCTTCCTCAAAAAAATTGACAATCTTCTTATAATTGCTATAAGGCAAGTTGATGATATTAGTCTCTAAAGCAAACGTAACCGGACGCTGACCTGTCACTGCCAGCTGAGTTTGCACTAATGAATCATGCTTGAACGCAGCAGCGACTTCCTTAATCATCTTCTCTGCATAAGGCTTGATCTTGCTCTTAGATTTGCTAATATCGCCATATTTTACCGTTTCAAGATCTTGAATGTAATCTTGATTTTCAATTTTATTATTTAAATCTTCTAAATTAATCTTCAAAATAAACTTTCCTTTTTGTTAATTCTACTCACTAACATACTACAAAAAATTTTTTTGTCATCACTTTTTAGAATTCATAATAAGATTTTGCTAGAATAGTACTCATGAAAAATAAAAAAATTAATTTAAAGTACTTATTTTTAATTATTCCAATTGGATTAATATTAGTGCTTAGTCTAACTTACCTTGCCAACAAAAATCAAATTGATGACGAGATTAATTGGATGATGATGAAAGAGAAACAAAAGCTCAATGTTCCTCTAGAAAATCAGCTCCCCGACCTGCCTAACGGCTGCGAGGTAACTAGTTTATCCATGCTTATGAACTATTATGGCATCAAAGTTACTAAAAATGAACTAGCACAGAACATTCAACACGTCGATTCTTTTACCGACAATGGCCGTTATCGCGGTAATCCTAATCAGGGCTTTGTCGGTCATATGACTGTAGCAAATGCCGGCTGGTGCGTTTATAATGGTCCGCTTTATAACGTTGCACGTAAATACACCAACCACATCGTTAATGCTTCCGGCAGTAATTTCCTGAAAATATTAAAACTAGTTTCCGATGGTCATCCCGTTTTAATTATTACTACTACAACCTTTAGCCGCGTCAACAATATGCAAACGTGGGAAACTAACTCAGGTAAGGTGAACGTTACACCATCATCACATGCTTGTGTAATTACAGGTTACAACAAGAAAAAGAAGGTTGTCTACCTTAACAATCCTTATGGATTTAAAAATCAAGCTGTAAACTGGCATAAATTAGAACAGAGTTACGACCAACAAGGTCGACAAGCGCTTTACATTAGTTAAACAAAACAAAAAGGACAAGCTTTATGGAAAGCTTGTCCTTTTTCAACTCAAGGCACATGCAAAAGCACATGTGGACATTTAAACTGTTCACATCAGTATGTCCACCATCAGCACTTCCCGTGCTTGCCACTTAAGGCGGATGTCCTCTATCTCATAAATATACGCATCTCGCGTTCATTAATCGACTCGTCAACTACGCATTGTACTATCTTTTACGTTTCATGTACAGCATTATCTTCTTAAAATGGCGATATTTTATTCTATAGAATGCTTCAATGCACATCGTAGATAACAAGAAACCTAACCCAATTGCGGCAGTAACAATTGCCACTCGCAAAATCAGCTCTTGTCCTTGTGTATAATTGCCTGCTACAAGTGCACGAACGGCCTGATAAGCTGGCATCCCCGGCACCAGCGGTACCAATGCAGGAATATTAAAGATCGTTGCAGGACATTTTTTTCTCCTAGCAAAAAATAATCCCAAAATTCCGATTAAAAATGCACCAATCAGATTAGAAACCATTCTGCCCATACCTAAGCGAAAGCAAAACCAATAAGCCATCCAGCCTACTGCTCCACTAATTCCAGATGAATTAAGCGCACGATGTGGGACATTAATAGTTAACGCAAATCCTACAGAAGCAATATAAGAAAAAGCAACATTAATTACTATCTCTAACCAAAAAGGCATCGTTATACCCCCATGAACTTCAAGATCATTCCGACTCCACCACCTAAAGCAAGTGCGGTTAAGACGGCTTCACACATTCTTACAATTCCAGATAGCAAATCACCCATAAATAGATCTCGCAATGCATTGGTTAAGGCAAGTCCTGGAACCAAAGTCATTAGCGCTCCAATCAAAATATTATCCACGATCATCTGTGAATCTAACCAATTCAAGCCTACTGCTAAAAGTCCCATCACCATCGCCGCAATTAATTCTGATAAAAAGCGAACTTTAGTGTACTTTTTAAATTCACAATATGCCCAAAAACCGACACCACCCACTAAAGCAGCTCCTGGAAAGTCGACCCAATCATAATTATCCATAAACAGAACCATCAAAGTCGCACTCAGAATTGCTGCACCAACTACTTGCAACCACATAGGGAAAGAAGGAGCATTAGCTACTTGGACTATCTTTTCCTTCAATTGTTGTAAATCGATTTGCTTACCCGCAAATTGTCGCGATAATGCATTAACACGATCCACTAACTCCAGATTAATATTACGATCTCGCACTTGCTTCATTTGAGATAAGTTACCCCCATTTAAGCTCATAAATACACAAGTAGGAGTAGCAAAAACACGCGGATCTTCTGCACCCGCGTTCCGAGCAATTCTAAGCATCGTGTCTTCAACCCGATACATTTCACTACCGCCTTCAATCATTAAGCGTCCAGCGGTTAAACAAATATCCAATATTTCCTGATAAAATTTAGTATCGTGCTTATCGGACATAGTTTTATCCTCAATTCATTGTTTCAATATCTATAGTCTTATCTACCCAATCGCCATGGAAGAAATCTCGTTCGTGACTAACAATAATTACTCCACCTGGGAAATTGACGATGGCTTTTCTCAAGGCATCTTTCGTATCGTTGTCCAAGTGGTTAGTTGGTTCATCAAGGAAAAGCAAGTTAGCTGGTTCAAATTGCATCTTAGCTAATTTTACTTTTTCCTGTTCCCCACCAGACAATTCTTTCAATGGACTCATAGCTTGTTGCGCAGTCAAACCCATACGAGCAAGTGCCTGCCTTAATTCCTTAGGCTTCTTGCGTTCAAATTCTTCCTGCAAATATTGTAGCGGCGTCATATTATTATTTGGCCAAGCTAAATCCTGCTTGAAGTAAGCTAATTTTGCCGTTACTGATAATTCATACGAGCCATAACTTGGCTTGAGTTGTCCTAATAACGTCTTAAGCAAGGTAGTCTTACCAATTCCGTTAAAACCAGTGATTGCGACCTTTTCGTTGCCACCAACGGAGAAATTAAAGGCAGACTTAACTAACGCATGATCATAACCAATTACTAAATCTTGCGTTTGTAAAAGCAAGTTAGAAGCCGTAGCTACGTATGGAAATTCGAATTTAGCCCGACGGTTGTTTTTAGGTGGGGTTAAAATATCCATCCTTGCCAGTTGCTTTTCACGTGACTTCGCACTCTTGGCACGAGTACCAGCCTTGTTCTTACGGATATATGCTTCGGTCTTAGCAATCTTGCGTTGCTGGTTAGCATATGCCTTAAGGTAAGTTTCACGGTTAGCCGCTTTTTGCCGCAGCGCTTGCTTCAACGTACCGGTATAACGCGTAATCGTACCAAAATCAATATCAATAATACAATTGGTAATTCTACCTAAAAAATCATAGTCGTGACTAACTACGATAAAGGCGCCAGAGAAGTTGTTCAGATAATCAACTAGCCAATCAATATGTGATACGTCCAGGTAGTTGGTTGGTTCGTCTAGCACCAAAACATCAGGGCTTTGCAAAAGAAGCTTAGCCAAAATAATTTTGGAACGTTGACCACCTGATAATTTGGAAACATCGTGGTCATAGCCGAGGTCCGCTAAACCCAACCCAGCCGCAACTTGTTCAATTTCGGTATCAATATCATAAAAATTGTTCTCTTCTAGGTAGGTCTGAATCTTACCTGCTTTTTCTAGCAATTGATTATCACTATTTTCAGCATACTTGGTATATAACTCATTTAATTCTTGTTCTTTTTTAAACAGCTCATCAAAAGCAGTCCGCAAAAAGCCGCGAATGGTTACCCCTGGTGCAAGCTTAGCGTACTGGTCCAAATATCCTACATCGATCTTATTTTGCCATTTAACTTGACCGTCATCTGGAATAATCTCACCTGTCAAAATCTTAATTAGCGTAGATTTACCTACCCCATTTTGACCGGTAACCCCCATGTGATCTTCCTTATTCAATACAAAGTTGGCATCTTCGTACAAAGTCTTATCAATAAAGCTTTGACTTAAGTCTTTAACAGTTAATAAACTCATTTTTCCCTCTAACTATTATTTGTAGATTCTTGTTCTTTTTCATACTTTTGCAGCGCATCAAGTACACGTGGCCAGTAGCGTTTAGGCAAAATCAACTGCAAGCGATCGTGATAAATTGGAAAATCGCTCGGTTTCATCCCCGTAATATTAGCCACTTCTTGATCTGTTAACTTATATTTATAAACGATGCGCTTAATTTCAACTGAAGCATGCCCTCTAAAATAAGACAAGCCAAAAAAGAAAATTGCAAAAATACCTGCCAGTATAATCGCTAATTGCAGATTTAATCTAAACGTGTGCAAGCAAATAAAAAATACGGCAATAAAAGCAATTATTGCGGAAATTATGCCATAAATGACTGGAAATATTGATTCTTCTTTTTGCATAATTTTCTCCCTTCAACACAAAAGCAGTAACTTTTACGAACTTAGCAAAATTTAGCTAACTTTGCAATGACTTTTAATTATGAATTAAGTATACTTGCAATAACTCAATTTGTATTTAGAAAGAAACGATAAAATGAATAAAAATATCCACTACTATTTTTCATTAATCCACTTCCAAATCGATGATTTAGATATTCACTTAGTATTGCCGCAAACTTGGCAAGCAATTGATCTTTATCATGCAATCGCCCATGATCGAGAAAGCCTAGGTAAGTGGCTGCCCTGGGCCTACAATATGAAATCTTCAGCTGATGAAGCTAAATTTATCAAAACCATTCAAGCTGACATGGTTAAAGAGTGCATGATTGTATTGACCATTCTCGTTAACGGCGAACCTTGCGGCATGATTGATTTGCATAATTTAATTACCAGCCAAAAAGGCGAAATCGGCTATTGGCTGTCTAGCAAATATCAAGGTCGAGGCATTATGACTAAAAGCGTACGTGAAGTGTGCAAATATGCCTTCAGTGAGTTAAATCTTAAATACGTTGACTTAATTGTTGCAGTTGAAAATGGTAAAAGCGCCCGCGTTGCGCAAAATGCAGATTTTAAACTAATGGGAATTAAAGATAACTTGATTCATAACCATAGTATGGCTGGCAAAATTTTCAGAAAAATTAATTCAAATTAAAATAGGCCCGTTACATCTTTAATAATAAAAAAGATAACTGGTACTAGCAGTGCAGGCAAAAAATTCAATGTCTTTACATCACGAATTTTTAATAAAGCTAGACCTGAACAGGCAATTAAGAAGCCACCAACAATGGAAATTTCTGTTACAAGTGGACCGGTAAAAAAGCTGGCTGATAAAAACTTGGCGACGAGATAAATACTGCCTTGCCAGCAAAATAGAACTGGAGCAACAACCAGCATCCCCCAGCCGAAGCTTGCACCAAAGACCATCGACGTTACAAAGTCCAACGTAGCATTAGTGAACAGCATGGTGTTATCGCCCTTTACAGCTGCAATAACGGGACCAACAATGGAAAGTGCCCCAATACAGCAAAGCAAAATTTCAGTTGCGAGACCCTTGCCTAAATTGGATTTGCCAGTTTTAGCAACTAAGCGATCAAAATGTCCAGAAATATCAAGAGCGGTTCCACATACGCCGCCTAAAGCTAGGCTGACAATGAATAAAACGGGATACTGGCTCTTCGGCATGTTGTTGGTCACGTTTTCCCAGCCAATGCCTAGAGCAGCTAAGCCCATTGCAATAAATAAAACGTCTTCGTAACGCTTGTTAATCCCCTTTTTTACTAAACAGCCAATGGACGTTCCTACTAATAACGCTAATGTGTTCACGATTGTCCCAATCATCTTTCTCACCTCTCAGTTTATTTTACATCAGCAAAAAACAGCATCCCAGATCGGGATGCTGTTAATTTTAATCGGAATAGTGAAAGCGAACAGATACTATGTTCAATCCATCTTCATTTACAAAATATACAAATCGATGTTCATTAATAATCCGTCGAGACCATAATCCCGCCATATCTCCCTTAAGCGGTTCTGGCTTACCTATCCCTTCAAATGGTGTTCGTCTAGTATTTTGAATTAACTTACGAATACGTTTAACAATTTTTTGATTATTATCAAGCCAATACTCAAAATCTTTCCATGATTCATCGGACCAAATAACTTTCATTACTCCCAGCTATGTTCCTTTCCCTTGCCGGCTTTCAATTCAGCCCACGATTTCATAATATGATCTACATTGGCTTTAGAACTACGCAAATATGCATTTTCAATCAGATTATCGTATTCATCTTGACTCATTAAAACAGAATTATCTTCACCATTACGAGACGTAATAATAATTGCATCTGCATCATCATTTACTTTTTTCATAAAGGACTTCAAATTATTTCTAACGTTTGAATAAGCCTCTGCTTGCATAATAATCCTCCTTCGCATAGTTTTGACAATTTTTTGTACAAGTATTATAGCATAGAAAATATATTTCACCTACAAAAACAGCATCCCACACCGGGATGCTGTTAATTTTTACCATTGAAACTTCCAGCCACCACTACTTGATGATGAACTAGAACTGCTGCTATTTGACGATGATGAAGCATTTGGATTCTTACCATAACCAGAATTAGAACCACCAGCAGGCTTATCTGATTTTTGATCATAGATTCGATAATTAGTAAATGCTTGCGGATCGTCCCACTTGATATGACTATTTTGGTCATTCAATTCGTTTTGTCGTGTCTCTTCATTATCTAATGTTTCAGTTTTTAAACCTAAATTCTTCCGAATTCTATTAGAAACCTTCTGCAATTCTTCAGTTGAAGCAACTTGAATTGAAGAACCATCAATCCAGGCATCATGACCTTGAATGTAGCCACTCTTCAAATTCTTAGCACAACCACGATAATTCAAAGTAAGACTAAGCATATCGTTAAAGGTCAAATTAGTTTTCACGTACTTGTTAAAAATATCAATTAACTTACGATAATTGCTCAGCGTATTAACAGACATGGCCTTATGCATAATCGCCTCAATTACTTGGCGTTGACGAAGTTGACGACCATAGTCCCCACGTGGGTCTTCTTTTCTCATACGGACATAAGCCACAGCGTGACGACCATTCAAGTGTTGCTTCCCTTTATGGAAATCACACCAATCATATGAAAAGTCAAACGGCACATTAACGTCTACGCCACCTACTGCATTAACTAAGCTGCGCAATGCCTTCATATTCACTTCTAGATAATAATCAATTGGTACATTTAACATGCTTGAAACAGTCTTCATGCTAGATTGACTACCACCAATTTCATAGGCAGAGTTTACCCTGAACATGAAATATTCGTCTCCCGGATCTCCCTTAATATCAGCTAAGGTATCACGCGGAATTGAGGTCATCGTTGCAGTATTTTTTTGCGGATTAGCTGTAGCTAAAATCATGGTATCTGAATTACCACGATCATGTCGTCCTTCAATACCTTGATCCACACCTAACACTAGGATAGAAATAGGTTGTCTATTAGCAATCTTAGCTGAAGCCGGTACATTGCTATCCCCCTTACCATCAACTGCACTATGAATGGCGAAATACATGTGCGCAGCCCATGCTACTCCAAAGCAAACAACCACTAATGCGACTACGCCAATAAAGCGTGCAAACATATTACCACTTTTTAATGCAGAACTGTCTGCAGCAAAAGCACGATTGCGGTGGAGATTAAGTGAGGAATGTCTTGCTCGGTATTCTTCTCTTCGTTTTGGATTTTGGTCCATTCTTTGTATCTTTTCCCTTCAAAATTAATACATGTTAATTTGTATCACTTTTAATCGCTAGATAAAATAAAATTACTTATAATTAATAATAACTTATTTTTTGTGTTTCATTGTACATCGAATTATGATGTATACAAAATGTAATTAATGGAGGAAAATTTATGGCGATTCCAACAAGAAGCGAAGTCCCAGAAAATATGAAGTGGGATTTAACCCGAATCTTTAAAACAGACCAGGACTGGGAAAATGCCTACGACAAGGCAAAAGACGAAGTAGCTAAGCTAAGTGAATTAAAGGGCAGTTTGGCTAAATCAGGCAAAGACTTATATGAAGGCTTAACCAAGATTTTAGCAGTTAAGCGTGATGTGGAAAATATTTACGTTTATGCCACTATGTCTAGCGACGTTGATACTTCTAACTCACATTATTTGGGCTATGTTAGTCGCGTGCAAAGCTTGTCCAATCAATTTGAAGCAGCAACCAGCTTTATTAATCCTGAGATTTTAAGCATCCCTGCCGCAAAGTTTGAACAATTTAAGAAGGATGAACCAAGATTAGCTGATTATGCCCACTATTTGGAAATGATTACTAATAAGCGCCCTCATACCTTGCCAGCAGAAGAAGAAAAAATTATCGCTGATGCCGGGGATGCCATGAGCGTGTCCGAGAACACCTTTAACGTTTTAACCAACTCTGACATGGAATATGGCTACGTGCAAGACGAAGACGGCAACATGGAACAATTATCCGATGGTCTTTATTCATTATTGATTCAGTCCCAAAACCGTGACGTGCGCAAAGGCGCCTTCGATACGCTTTATGCAAGCTATGGTCAATTCCAGAACTCACTTGCATCTACTCTATCTGGTGTTGTGAAAAAGCATAACTACAACGCTCGTATGCACAAGTATGACTCAGCTCGAGAAGCCGCATTAGCTGATAACGGCGTGCCTGTTGAAGTCTACGACACATTAATCAAAGAGGTTGATTCACACCTTGATTTGCTCCACCGTTATGTCGCATTACGTAAAAAGATTTTAGGTCTTAAAGACTTACAAATGTGGGACATGTACGTGCCGCTAACTGGTAAGCCTGCTTTGTCTTATAACTTTGAAGAGGCAAAAAAGGTTGCTAAAGAAGCCTTGAAGCCACTTGGTGAAGACTACTTGAAGCATGTTGACTATATTTTTAACAACCGCGTGATTGATCCTGTTGAATCTAAGGGTAAAGTTACTGGTGCTTACTCTGGTGGTGCTTATGACACCGATCCATATGAGCTTTTGAACTGGGAAGACAATATCGATTCACTTTATACCTTAGTTCACGAAACTGGACACTCAGTTCACTCTTGGTACACCCGCTATAGTCAACCTTACATCTATGGTGATTACCCAATCTTCGTAGCTGAAATTGCTTCAACTACTAACGAAAATATTTTGACCGAGTATTTCCTGGACCATATTACTGATCCTAAGACACGCGCATTCATCTTGAATTACTACCTTGATTCATTCAAGGGTACTTTGTTCCGTCAAACTCAATTTGCGGTATTTGAACAATTTATCCATGAAGCAGATGCTAAGGGCGAACCATTGACTGCTGATATTTTAGATGATGTGTATGGTCAACTTAACCAACACTACTACGGTGACAGCGTTGAACCAGGCGGCGACATTGCACTTGAATGGTCACGGATTCCACACTTCTACTACAACTTCTACGTTTACCAATATGCGACTGGTTTTGCGGCTGCGACAGCTTTGGCTAATAAGGTTGTGCACGGTGGTCAGGCTGACAGGGATGCATACCTGGGCTACCTTAAGTCAGGTTCTAGCGACTATCCTACTGAGATTATGAAGCGTGCCGGCGTTGACATGACCAAGCCTGATTATTTGGAAGATGCTTTCAAGACTTTTGAAAAGCGTTTAAACGAATTTGAAAGCTTGATTGAAAAGTAAATATTAATAGTAAAAAAGATGATATGTTTCACGTGAAACTATCATCTTTTTATTTATTCTTCTAATAACCAATCGATCAAATATTTTACAGCTATACCATCAACCGTTCCTTCATCAAACTGTGACAATGATAATACTGTCTTTTGATATCCATCAGGAATATAGCGTAAATTATCAGTTTCACGCGTACTCCCTTCTGGTAAATGTCCTGTTACCTGATAATACTTAATTTCATTACCTTTGCGGGCAACAAAATCGATCTCCTTACCAGAATAATCGCCTACGTCAACATTGTAGCCTCTGCGAAGAAGTTCAATAAAGACAATGTTCTCAATCTGATGACCTAAATTATCACGATAATTTTTATTAAGCCTAGTGTTTCTCAAACCTGTATCTGCAACATAATATTTGCCTAAAGTAGACAGTAATTTTTTACCACGAATGCTATACTTTTTAGCCTCATAGAAAAGATATGATTGTTGCAACAAATTCAAATAAGAAATAACAGTTGAAGTCGTTGTTTTAAATCCATTGCTTCTTAAGGTGTTAGAAATATTAGTTGCGGAAATCGGACTACCGATCTCACCCATTAAATATTCAATAATTGCAACAATTGCCTTGTCATCTCGAGTATTCGAGCGAAGAGCTATATCACGTAAAACAACAGAGTCAAAAATTCCTCGTTTAAGTGCCGTCTTTAGGTCCTCATTCGGAGCAATATCAACTGCTGGGAATCCTCCATCAACAATATAATCAGTAAACAATTTATATGCGGTTTGCGGTGTGCCCTTTTTATAATCGTAATATTCTTTAAATGATAATGGATAAACCTTTAGTTCAACATATCTACCAGACAGTAATGTTGCCATTTCACCAGATAACAAGTAAGAATTGGATCCAGTAATATAAATGTCAGCATCCATGTCTACTCGAAAACTATTGATTGCCTTTTCCCAGTTCTGTACATTTTGAATTTCATCAAAGAAGAGGTAATTCTTTTTTTCTTTATTTTCATGATCATGCACATACTTATATAGATCCATCTCATTTCTTATATCGTTGAAGGCCAAATCTTCAAAATTAATATGAATTATTTGATCATCATGTATGCCTTCATCTTTAAGCTGATCAATGAACATATTCATTAAAAATGTTTTTCCCGATCGACGAATTCCCGTAATGACCTTAATTGCATCATTATCCTTGAATTCATTCAGGAACTTCATATATTTATCACGTTTTATTATCATAGTAATATCTTCCATAAAAAATATTTTCGTAAATTTCGTCTAATATCTTCTATAAAAGATATTATCATAAAAATGACAATGAAATCTTTTATAAAAGATTTCATTACAAAAATCACTAAAATATCTTTTACAAAAGGCAAAATGGTAAAATTAGTAATAATATCTTCTATAAAATACAAAAAAGGAGTGATCCTAATGTCTGATTTTTCAAAAGAATCTATTCAACGTGCAAAAGATGAAGTAAAGTTACTAAAATTAATATCAAATATACCCGTAGAAAAATTAGATACACCTCAAAAAATAGAGAAATGGTTAAAATAAGATTACTAAAAAGACTCTTTGAAAATGCCTACAGCATTAACAAAGAGCCTTTTATTTATTTTTTATTCAATTGACGATTAAACAGATAAATACAAATCATCATAAAAATACTTACTGGAATATACACTGCTGAAACAAAAGCAATGTTTGAATTTCCCGTATTTGAGCTTGCCACCTGAGGAGAACAATCCTGCAAGAAGTGCACAATTATACCGAATATTATTCCATTTGAAAGAATACGCAAATAGCTGAGTATAAAGCCAAGTGCCATTGCCAAAATTATTTGTCCAATTGTGGAAACGAGTGGCTGATGGAATAAATTAATCAAATGACACAATCCAAATAGCACTGAACAAATTACTGATGTCCAAAAAATGTTGTATTTATTCTTACGCAAAGCCACTGCAAAAATGTTGAACAAAATGCCTCTAAACAAGAATTCTTCACAAATTGCAGCAGATAAGGCAATCAATGCAATAGATACAATTTTATGTCCTGGTAATTTGAAAACCATGCTATCGGTGAAGATATTCATTACTACCATTAATCCCAGAAGTACAAAGTAAACAGCTGTCAGAACTTTAACAGCCCTATGTGTTTTTACTCGTTTATCAAATACCTTAGTTGTGAGTCCAAAATGCAATGCAGCCATTGTAAAAACAATTAAGTAAATAGCTACAAATACATCCTTCAGTACCCTATTTCCAATAAGATATTTGATCACAAATGGATAAGCTTGATAGCAGATTTGCAAAATAATTTCGAGCCAGATCATTTTAACTAAAGCAGTTTTAGTCTGCTTTTGATCATTAAAATCAATTTGATCGGCCAAGGCTAAATAGTTGTCGTTTTTCATATCTTCCTTTTTTTGTTTTTCTTTCTCCAATTAAATCCAAATCATTGTATCAAAAAAGAATCGAAACTATCAAATCTTTTGTGTAAATAGATCTTTCTCGTAAATTGATTTTTTAATTATTTATTTAATCAAAGTAGGATTCTAAGGTGTCCTGAACCTGACCAAAGCCTTTATGAATTCGATTGAAATAACGGTCATTGTAGCTCATTG
>NZ_NFKZ01000035.1:0-18830 GCF_002160635.1 Lactobacillus gallinarum | reverse complement strand
AGCAAAAGTTTGGGAGTGTGCTAAAAAGGTTGAAAGCAGATATTAATAAACGAAGATAAGATAGGAAAATGTATTCAAATAAAATAAAGTGGATATATTTAACCAATATTTTCTAACATTATGGATGCCTGTATCTTGTTAACAGGTAATTTTGATGCAGTTTTTGACATAGTATCTAGAAGAAAAAGTGAAATTCTAAAGCATGGAACATATAATGCATTAATATATAGTGGAACTGTATGTGCAAGTAAAGGCTCTAAAGATTCATACTTATATTTTTCTAAGGCAATTCAGAGAGCAGGAGATATTAATCATGTAATTACAGCTTACCATAGATTGATAATAACTAAGCTTAAAAGATTTCATGATTATGAAGGCGCTCAAGAATTACTATATACTTTGATATCTAAAGAAATTCCTAGATCCAAAGATAAAGATCTGTATATGGCATTATTCGATAATATGTTGGGTTTAGCAGTTGTAATGGAGCCAAATAGTTTTTCATTAGTAATGGCTAAAACTCTACTAGTAAATGCAACTGATAGAATTAATAAGTATGTTTCCACTTGTTCTAGTATAAAAGGAAAAAGCCAAGCGGAACGATATAAGGGACAAGTAGCTATTAATTTAGTTCAATTAGAAATTCAAAAACATGATTATAAATTAGCTTACCATATTGCAATTAATAATTTAGAGCATGTAAGAATTTATTCTAAAGGTTACGTTGCTGAAGCATGTAGTATTTTGGCTTATACTCAATATTTATTAAAAAATTATCATGATGCATTGATGACATCTAAAGAAGCTCTTAATGAACATGCAGATATTGGAAACTTCGATGGAGTAAAAGCTTCTAGAGAAATGCTGATTAGTTGCTATATAAAATTAGGCATGAAAGAAGAGGCTAAAGCTGAGGCGCAATTGATTTTAGATAAATCTTTTAAGAAGGAAAATATAGGAAGCAGAAAATAAATGACAAATTATCTCTCTATTCAAAATTTACGAAAAGTATATCATGACAATGGAAAAAATTTGTAGCGTTAGACGATGTTTCTTTTAATATTAAAAAAGGTGAAATTGCTGCCTTATTGGGCCCCAACGGTGCTGGTAAAACTACTATTGTCTCTATTGTAGGCGGTTATTTATTACCCACATCTGGCTCAGTGATTGTCGGTGGTCAGAATATTATTAAGACCAGGTTACGTGATAATATTGGAGTTTCCTTTGGTGGGGACTTGGGCTTTTACGGTCGAGCTACAGCTAAACAGAATCTCTCATATTTTGCAGATTTGGCTAAAATACCTTATCGTAAGCAAAAAGCGGAAATAGAACGTGTACTTGATTTAGTTAGTTTAAGTAATGACATGAATAAAAAGGTACAATTTTTCTCTAAAGGAATGAAACAAAGAATGCACATTGCACGTGCACTTCTAGGAAATCCTAAATTATTATTATTAGATGAACCTACTGATGGCTTAGATGTAGAAATTGCTACTAATATCAGAAATGTAGTTAAGAATTTAGCACAAAATGACATTAGTATTTTGTTAACTAGTCACATGATGTCAGAAGTTGAAGCATTAGCAGATCAAATTGTTTTATTAGGTGCAGGCAAAGTTCACGCAAAAGGTACAGTTCAAGATATTGTGAAATTGTCTAAAGTTAAACGAATTGATAGACCAGCAACACTTGAAGAATCATACCTTGCCTTAGCACCACAACTTAGAAGAGAATAATAAGGGATGAATTAATGAGGTTTTTAAGACTTTTTTGGTTTCAATTTAAGCTGTACATATCTAATCAGTATTTCTTTTGGTTGACAATAACTAGTACAGTTAGTATTTTCGTTTTACAGTACACAATTGCTTACGCTAATCATGGGTTAAATGATCCAATGGTCTGGATAAGAAGTGCAGTATTTGGTTTATGGGCTTCATGTACTACCGCTGCAGGAAGTATAGGATATCAGCGTTTTCAAGGAACACTTCCTTATATTATTAACACGCGCTATGATGAGCGAGCATCCTTGATTGCTCTTCTTTTACCAGCTTCGAGTTATGGCCTGCTTGCTTTTCCTTTGTCATTTCTTTTAGCAAAAATCTTCTCAGTAGCAACGGGCACAATTGATTTAAAATTCATTGGGATAGTTATCTTGCTTTGGATTGCTGCAGCTACAATGGATATTTTAATCGCGGCTTTCTTCACCTTAACTCCTAACGCGTTAGTCTACGAAGCGTTGATTAATATTCCAATTTTACTATTAACAGGATTATTTGGTAATAGAGTGATTTCTCTACCATTGATGGAAGTATCACAATATTTTTTGCCAATGACTATGCCAGTTAGGGTTTTGCTTTATTCAGGGAATATGACCAATATTTTGGCCTATATCTGCAGTATGCTGATCTGGATATTGTTAATTTTAGTTATGGTTAGAAAAATTAATGATTTAGCGCGAGAGAAAGGAACGTTGAAGATAATCTAATGGCAACACAATTTTCCTCACTTTCATTTTTGGCAAATTGGAAAACACGATTTGTTTATTTTTTAATTTTGCCTATTATTAATCTTTTGTTATTGGTATTAATTGATCTACAATACAGCAATCAATGCTCATGTACGGTAAAGAAGCAAGCAACCGAAAACAATAGATAGACCGCCAGCACTACACTATTCCGAACCAAAGACCAAAAGATAAGCATTTTGAGAAAATCTAAACTTTTGGATTTTCCTACAATGCCGACTACGGCGGAATCCCTCCCACTCCTTATATATTTCTTTCTGTATACATTGAATTTGTATTTAGTAAAATGCAGACAACACCACGGATCGGCTTTTGGCTGGACAATTCCAACCAAACACCGCAGCAGACAGTAGAAACCATTCTGAACGTTAGGAAGCCGGTATGATTGTTACATATAAGGGGAAGAAAAATTTCTTTTAGATACTTGTTTTCCTAAAACTGATGTGATATAATAATTCAAATCCAGAAAAGGAGTAAAAAATATGCGGCAAGGTATTCTTAAATAAAACTATAATCAAATAGTGGGAACAAAGGATTATGATAGTCCCTTTTGTAGAGGCTTAGTTTTTTGTACCCAATTTAAGAATACTTTTGCCTTATCAATTTTGACATATCCCCAAAAACAGCACTCACAAACAGGTGTATGCTGTATATGTGTATGTCCGCAAATTATCATCCCCAGTGGTAAAAGTATTTTACTGCTGGGGATTTTTATGCCCTTCGGGGCAGTAAAGGGAGGACAATCACATGAAAATAATCAATATTGGAATTCTTGCCCATGTAGACGCTGGAAAGACGACCTTGACGGATAGCCTGCTATATGCCAGCGGAGCCATTTCAGAACCGGGGAGCGTCGAAAAAGGGACAACGAGGACGGACACCATGTTTTTGGAGCGGCAGCGTGGGATTACCATTCAAGCGGCAGTCACTTCCTTCCAGTGGCACAGATGTAAAGTCAACATTGTGGATACGCCCGGCCACATGGATTTTTTGGCGGAGGTGTACCGCTCTTTGGCTGTTTTAGATGGGGCCATCTTGGTGATCTCCGCTAAAGATGGCGTGCAGGCCCAGACCCGTATTCTGTTCCATGCCCTGCGGAAAATGAACATTCCCACCGTTATCTTTATCAACAAGATCGACCAGGCTGGCGTTGATTTGCAGAGCGTGGTTCAGTCTGTTCGGGATAAGCTCTCCGCCGATATTATCATCAAGCAGACGGTGTCGCTGTCCCCGGAAATAGTCCTGGAGGAAAATACCGACATAGAAGCATGGGATGCGGTCATCGAAAATAACGATAAATTATTGGAAAAGTATATCGCAGGAGAACCAATCAGCCGGGAAAAACTTGTGCGGGAGGAACAGCGGCGGGTTCAAGACGCCTCCCTGTTCCCGGTCTATTATGGCAGCGCCAAAAAGGGCCTTGGCATTCAACCGTTGATGGATGCGGTGACAGGGCTGTTCCAACCGATTGGGGAACAGGGGAGCGCCGCCCTATGCGGCAGCGTTTTCAAGGTGGAGTATACAGATTGCGGCCAGCGGCGTGTCTATCTACGGCTATACAGCGGAACGCTGCGCCTGCGGGATACGGTGGCCCTGGCCGGGAGAGAAAAGCTGAAAATCACAGAGATGCGTATTCCATCCAAAGGGGAAATTGTTCGGACAGACACCGCTTATCCGGGTGAAATTGTTATCCTTCCCAGCGACAGCGTGAGGTTAAACGATGTATTAGGGGACCCAACCCGGCTCCCTCGTAAAAGGTGGCGTGAGGACCCCCTCCCCATGCTGCGGACGTCGATTGCGCCGAAAACGGCAGCGCAAAGAGAACGGCTGCTGGACGCTCTTACGCAACTTGCGGATACTGACCCGCTTTTGCGCTGCGAGGTGGATTCCATCACCCATGAGATCATTCTTTCTTTTTTGGGCCGGGTGCAGTTGGAGGTTGTTTCCGCTTTGCTGTCGGAAAAATACAAGCTTGAAACAGTGGTAAAGGAACCCTCCGTCATTTATATGGAGCGGCCGCTCAAAGCAGCCAGCCACACCATCCATATCGAGGTGCCGCCCAACCCGTTTTGGGCATCCATCGGACTGTCTGTTACACCACTCCCGCTTGGCTCCGGTGTACAATACGAGAGCCGGGTTTCGCTGGGATACTTGAACCAGAGTTTTCAAAACGCTGTCAGGGATGGTATCCGTTACGGGCTGGAGCAGGGCTTGTTCGGCTGGAACGTAACGGACTGTAAGATTTGCTTTGAATACGGGCTTTATTACAGTCCGGTCAGCACGCCGGCGGACTTCCGCTCATTGGCCCCGATTGTATTGGAACAGGCATTGAAGGAATCAGGGACGCAACTGCTGGAACCTTATCTCTCCTTCACCCTCTATGCGCCCCGGGAATATCTTTCCAGGGCTTATCATGATGCACCGAAATACTGTGCCACCATCGAAACGGTCCAGGTAAAAAAGGATGAAGTTGTCTTTACTGGCGAGATTCCCGCCCGCTGTATACAGGCATACCGTACTGATCTGGCCTCTTACACCAACGGGCAGAGCGTATGCCTTACAGAACTGAAAGGGTATCAGGCCGCTGTCGGCAAGCCAGTCATCCAGCCCCGCCGTCCAAACAGCCGCCTGGACAAGGTGCGCTATATGTTTCAGAAGATAATGAAGCACTAACTAAGTTCCTAACCACTTTTAATGGAGCTTTATTGTGGACCGTGGCACTGAGTTTAGTGGGCTAGTATCACTTGAATCACAATATGGTATTAAGACTTATTACTGCCATGCTTATACTCCAGCTGAACGTGGTAGTAATGAACGTTTTAATCGGAATTTACGTTATTTTTATCCTAAAGGGACTCGTTTTGAGCACATTAGTGCTCAAGATTTAACGATGACGTTACTCCAAATTAACCAGCGACCGCTTAAAATACTCGACTGACAAACACCGTATCAGGTTATGCTGACAAATTTGTCCAAAAATTCGGATTAAATTTGCAATCTACCAAATATTTATGAATAAGGTCTATCAGTGAAAGCACGTTTAGCCGCTGATAGGCCTTATTTTTATTAAGACTTTGTGCGTGGCACTCAAAAAATTATTTAAATTATTTATACAAATAATTATGAAGCGCTGCCTGATTTAGCCTTTGAAGAGGCATTGGTCTACCTGCTTATCGCTCTTAAAGAAGTAAAAGCAGAGATCTCCGCCACAGTGGAACAAATATTAGACAACTTTATTAAGTTATTGCCGGTTTTCATGCAAAAGTAGCTGCTGCGGACAGCTTAAAAACTAATTTAAGAGACAAAAAGCCAGATCCAATATGGATCCGGCTAGTTTTAGTGCTTTCAAGTTTCAGTTATGGATTAAAAGTAAAAGTAGTGAAAGCGATTACTTATTTATTTCGATAAGAAATACCCCATGCGAAGATCAAAATTAAAATAAAGTTCAATAATAAAGTAAATCCGGTTACCCAGAAAACAGTCGTATAGTTTGAAAAACCCGAAATGGCAGAACCCATTAATGATCCAAGTACTGCACCTACTGCTTGGAAAGACTGATTATAACTAAAAATTCGACCAAAACTTTCTTTAGGAGTATTCAGAGTTAAGACAGTTTGAGCTGCAGGCAACATTCCCGCACTAGCAATACCTAATAAGAAACGTAAGAAGGCAAGCATCCACGGATTATTAGTTAAAGCCATTGGTGCAAATAAAATGAAGCCGATGACTAAACCGACACGCAAAACGCGTAATGGCCCAATTTCATCCATTTTATGACCGATTTTAGAAGCAGCAAGCAAAGTACCAAGTCCTGGCGTTGCTGCTACGATACCAGCAACAAATGCAACATCAGAACCATGAGGCATCATTGATTTTACGTATAATGAAACGATAGGATCAATTGACATAGTTGAAGATTGAACCAACATCGTAGTGATGAACATAACGATAATTAATTTAACACTTGGCAAACTCTTCATGATTTCGCCCATTGGCTTCATCTTTTCGCGAGAAATTGGAGTAAAGTCTTCATGAACTAGGAATGTTGTTCCTAAAAATACGATGAACATCAAGACACCGGTAATAAAGAACGGAATACGATAGCCCCATGCACCGCCAAAGATATTGCCAAAGAAACTAGAAAGGGCACCACCTAATAATGGACCAACCAAGTTGCCAGCAGTACCAGCGGTCATCATCTGACTCATTACCCATCCACTACGTTCGTGCGGCGTTTCGCTGGCCATCAATGCCGTAGCGTTGTTGATATAACCAGAAAATGACCCTTGAATGAAGCGCATGACAACGATATAAATCGCATTTGGTGCAAAACCAGTCAAGGTAATAGTAATTGCCATAACGCCGGATGCACGCATACACATTAGTTTTCTTCCTTTACGGTCAGCCAAGCTGCCCCAGTATGGAGAAATTATTGCCTGGGCAATAAAGGTCATAGCAAATGCCAGCCCAGAGTATAAGTTGATTTGCAGCTTAGAATAATTACCTAAATCAGAAATAAACAGTGAGATAAAGGGCATAGTCATTGAGTAGCCCATCCCAGTGATGAAGCAACCTAACCACAGAGTATAAAAAGCTTTATGCCAACCTGCAGGCAGATTGCGTGATTTAATAGTAGTCAAAGTGTCATCTCTTTCAAAAATAAGAATAAGTTTTAATGTTTATTTTAGCACATACAAAAAATTAAATATTTTTCCAATTTTTTATAATAAAAAGATTATTAATGAAATAATGTGCTACGATAATGGTTCTAGAAGGGAGTTATCTTTATGGCACACATGTCGCGGCGAGAATATCGTATGAAGAAGGAACATGGACAAGATGGTGCTGATCGATCACGAATCAATTATTCTAAAAGTAGAGTAAATAGTCGTGAAGAATTTAGAAGCAAAAAAATTAGCAATCCTAAACCTGCTGCTAATACCAAAATCGATCTTTCACGTGAAAATTATAATCACGTAAAGCTCAATTTCTGGACAATCTTTTCTGATCGACCATATATTTCAGTTGCAATTATTGTCTTGGCACTATTTCTTGCCATGATCAAATTATGGTGGGGATTATTAATCTTATTGGCAGTTGTAATTGTTGGAATATACGTCATCGGCCACAGTCATCATCCCCATCAAGTACTTAGTCTTGAATTTCATCTAAAAGCTTCAAGAAAATTAAGTATGCTGAGAGCTTTAGAATTAGGTGGCTCAGTTACTATGTTTTTAGCTACCTATATGAAGCAAGTGGTAACTGTCGACTTTTCATCGGCAGGGTCAACCGATAGTTTCCAAATTATTCAAGGAGTATTGTCTAATAATGGTGGCTATTATGGTCAACAAGGATCATACTTTTTGAGTTTACTAAATACAGTCACTGGTGGTCAGCTCTGGAGTTCATACCGTTATGCCACAAATAGTGCGCAAATGATGAATAGTAGTTCTGGTCGCTGGATTATTATGTGGATCATGCTTTTGATGATTGCTCCAGCTTTTTGTGTATTAGCACAATTTTTTAAAGAACCATATTCTAGAAATGTGACTTTGATTACTTCATTGATTACCACATTTAGTTTTATCTTAACTCCTGTTTTAATGCGTAAATGGGTAGTTGGTTATGCTATGGAAAACCAACTGGCAAGAGAAGCGGCTAATAATGCTGTTCACATTGGGACGATGGCCTACGTAGGAATGGCTTGCTCGATCCTGGTATTAATAATTGCAACCTACCGGGTAATTAAACAAGATCATTTTGAATGAACTACACCGACACTGAAGTGCCGGATTTCTGGGAACACTGAGTAGTGTTTAGGATCTTACATTGAATTATTCAAATACCTAACTCACGGAACTCAGCTTGTTACCGTGGCCAGTCCCTGACCATTTAGCTTTGCTTTATGCAAGATATTAACTGCCGCATTAATATCTCGGTCATGCTTAGTTTGACACTTAGAACAGGTCCATTCACGAATCTCTAATGGCTTAGCACCACTGTTATAGCCACATTTTGAACAAATTCTGGAAGTATTCTTAGGATCAACTGCAACTAGCTTTTTCCCATACCATTCACACTTATACTCCAGCATTTGTCTAAACATTCGCCATGAAGCATTGGCAATTGATTTGGCTAAGTGATGATTTTTCTGAAGATTCTTGGTTTTCAAATCTTCAATTGCAATTACATCATATTGCTTAACTAAATGCGTAGTTAATTTATGCAGGTAATCTCTGCGCTGATTAGCTATTTTTGCTTGGCATCTGGCTTTTGACTTTTGTGCTTTTTGCCAATTAGTGCAACTCTCTAAGCTTCTAGGACAAAGTACCCTTTTATTCTTATCTTGTAAAACTAGTAATTTAGCTAAATGTCTACGTCGAGAATACTTTTTCTGCCAAATTCTAGCTTTCTTTTCAAAATAAGAACTGTCAAAACTAGAGTACTTTAAACCATTAGATAGAATTGCTAAATCAGCTACGCCAACATCAATTCCAACTTGTTTGCCAGTTAAGCTGTACTTCTCTGGTTCAGATATTTCTACCTGTAGAGACAAATAATATTTTCCTGTTGGTTCAAGCAGAACAGTGTAGCGCTTAATCTTAACATCTTGCAAAACTCCAGTCTTGCTGGTTTTGACACAGCCTAATTTAGGAATCTTTAAATATCTTTTACCTGCAATTCTGATAGTCGATTTACCAGTATAAGACCTTTTCAGATACTTGCGTGAATGAAAACGAGGCTTGCCAATTTGACCACTTTTATCTTGAAAGAAGTTCTTCCAAGACTGAGTTAGAAATTCATTAACTACCTGCAAGCTTGAAGAATCGCTGTTTTTCAAAAAAGGATATTCTTTTTTAAGCGGCTTAAGCAGATAATTCAGCTTAAATTTACCCAAGAAAGGCAAATCCTTATTATTCTGATAGCGCTCATTCATCATAGCCAGCATTTGATTCCAAACAAAGCGATCATTGTCAAACATCTGCTCAAGCTGGTTTTGTTGAGTTTTATTAGGATAGAGTCTTAACTTGATCCCTTTTAGCACATTTGTTCCCTCCTTTCTTTTTGAGATTATGCCAAACATATGTTTAAGAAAGAAGGAGGAACAAGCAAAAAACTAAAAAAGGCCGGATTCATCACGGGATTAAAATCCCGTGTTTTCTCCGGCAATTAATCAATAAAGAAAAAACAGCTTAGTCAACTTGACTAGGCTGTTTTTTTGGAAATTAAGGAATAAATTAATTTTAGTACCAGTTATGTGCTAACCAAAATCTCTTAGCGTTAACCCATGAACCGTAACGACCGTAAACGTATCTATCAGCAGTACGTTCTTGGTTCTTTGGTGATAAGTCACCGTGTAAGTAGCCGATGCTTAATTGGTACTTACCGTAACATGAACCGTTTCTAGCAGTGTAGCTACCGCCTGATTCACGCATTGCGATCCATCTCTTAGCTGCTTTTTCTTTTTTAGACATTTTCTTCTTAGCAGCTTGAACATTTTGGCTAGTAGAATCGTTAGCGAAAGTTTGTGCAACTGCAACACATGCAAAGGCAAGTGCTAATGCAGCAAAAATTTTAACTAAAGTAGATTTAACTTGTTTACTCATTGATCTCATTCATTCCTTATTAAAACTTATTTTTAAAAAATTTATATATTTCTTAATGACTATGCTTATATATTACAAGGTCTATATGACAGCAATGTTACAAAACGAAAACGTCACTCTTACAATCAGGAAGAAATTGCCTTTTTTAAGCGTTTTTACTGATATTTTGGTAAAATTTAGAGTGAATTATGCTAATAGGAGGCAAAATAAATGGCAGTTAAACGTTTTTATGAAACTTTCCACCCAGAACATTACGATTTACGCATTAACGTAAACCGTAAGAATAAGACTATTAATGGTACTTCAACGATTACTGGTGATGTAATTGAAAACCCAGTATTCATTAATCAAAAGTTTATGACCATCGACAGCGTTAAGGTTGATGGCAAGGACGTTGATTTTGAAGTAGTTGAAAAAGACGAAGCAATCAAGATTGAAACTGGCGTAACTGGCAGAGCCGTAATCGAAATTGCTTATAGCGCACCACTTACCGACACTATGATGGGTATTTACCCTTCATACTACGAATTAGAAGGCAAGAAGAAGCAAATTATCGGTACGCAATTTGAAACTACTTTTGCTCGTCAAGCATTTCCATGTGTTGATGAACCAGAAGCTAAGGCTACCTTCACCCTTGCCCTTAAGTGGGATGAAGAAGATGGTGAAGTTGCACTTGCCAACATGCCAGAAGTTGAAGTTGACCAAGATGGCTACCACCACTTTGAAGAAACTGTTCGTATGTCAAGCTACCTTGTCGCATTTGCCTTTGGTGACTTACAATCAAAGACTACTCACACTAAGGATGGCGTTTTGATTGGTGTTTACGCAACTAAGGCTCACAAACCTAAGGAATTGGACTTTGGCCTAGATATTGCTAAGCGCGCAATTGAATTTTACGAAGACTTCTACCAAACTAAATACCCACTTCCACAATCATTACAACTTGCATTACCAGACTTCTCAGCTGGTGCCATGGAAAACTGGGGTCTTGTAACTTACCGTGAAGCTTACTTACTCCTTGATCCAGACAACACTAGCTTAGAAATGAAGAAGTTAGTTGCTACAGTTATTACCCACGAATTAGCTCACCAATGGTTCGGTGACTTAGTAACCATGAAGTGGTGGGACAACTTATGGCTTAACGAAAGTTTTGCCAACATGATGGAATACTTATCAGTTGATGGTTTGGAACCTGACTGGCACATCTGGGAAATGTTCCAAACTAGTGAAGCTGCATCTGCATTGAACAGAGATGCTACTGATGGTGTTCAACCAATTCAAATGGAAATTAATGACCCAGCAGATATTGACTCAGTCTTTGACGGTGCCATCGTTTACGCTAAGGGTTCAAGAATGTTAGTCATGGTTCGTTCACTTCTTGGTGACGACGCACTTCGCAAGGGCCTTAAGTACTACTTCGACCATCACAAGTTTGGCAATGCTACTGGTGATGATCTTTGGGATGCACTTTCAACTGCAACTGATCTTGATATCGGTAAGATTATGCACTCATGGCTTAAGCAACCAGGTTACCCTGTAGTTAACGCATTTATTGATGAAGACGGTCACTTGAAGCTTACTCAAAAGCAATTCTTTATCGGTGAAGGTGAAGACAAGGGTAGACAATGGCAAATTCCATTGAATGCTAACTTTGACGCACCTAAGATTATGTCTGAAAAGGAAATCGACTTAGGCAACTACAAGGTACTTCGTGAAGAAGCAGGGCACCCACTTAGACTTAATGTTGGCAACAACTCACACTTCATCGTTAAGTATGATAAGACTTTGCTTGATGATATCTTGGCAGATGTTAATGAATTGGACCCAATTGACAAGTTGCAATTGCTCCAAGACTTACGTCTCTTGGCAGAAGGTAAGCAAATTTCTTACGCTTCAATTGTTCCACTTTTGGTTAAATTTGCTGATTCTAAGTCAAGTTTGGTAATTAACGCACTTTACACTACTGCAGCTAAGCTTCGTCAATTCGTTGAACCAGAATCAGATGAAGAAAAGAACTTGAAGAAACTTTATGACCTCTTATCAAAGGATCAAGTTGCACGTTTAGGCTGGGAAGTAAAGCCAGGCGAAAGCGATGAAGATGTTCAAATTCGTCCATACGAATTGAGTGCCAGCCTTTACGCTGAAAATGCAGACTCAATTAAGGCAGCTCACCAAATCTTTACTGAAAATGAAGATAACTTAGAAGCATTGAATGCAGATGTTCGTCCATACGTTTTGATTAACGAAGTAAAGAACTTTGGCAATGCTGAATTAGTTGATAAGTTAATCAAGGAATACCAAAGAACAGCTGATCCATCATACAAGGTTGACTTACGCAGCGCTGTAACCAGCACCAAAGATCCTGCAGCTATCAAGACTATTGTTGGCGACTTTGAAAATGCTGACGTAGTTAAGCCACAAGACTTACGTGGTTGGTACCGTGGTTTACTTGCTAACCATCATGGTCAACAAGCAGCTTGGGACTGGATCAGAGAAGACTGGAATTGGCTTGACAAGACTGTTGGTGGTGACATGGAATTTGCTACATTTATCACTGTTACTACAGGTGTCTTCCACACTCCAGCAAGACTTAAGGAATTCAAGGAATTCTTTGAACCAAAGATTAATGTTCCACTTCTTAGTCGTGAAATTAAGATGGATGTTAAGGTTATCGAAAGTAAGGTTAACTTGATCGAAGCTGAAAAAGATGCTGTTAATGATGCAGTTGCTAAGGCAATTGATTAGGTAATATAATTGTAAGTGTTCATGAAGAACTAAATGCAATTCATGCAGAAGAATACAAATGAGAAAAAGAGTATGCTAAACGTGACTTTAGTCATGCAAAGCGTGGGCGGTCGTATGACCGCTTTTTTTGTAAAGAAATAAGGATCTATCTGTAAATAGGATAGGTCCTTATTTTTCGTGGTATAATTATTTTTATTGCTTACCTTAGATTAAGAAGGGAGTTTTTCTTTGGGTAAACGAGATTCAAATACAGCATTCTTTGGACAGCCAAAGGGCTTGTCCACTTTATTCTTTACTGAGATGTGGGAGCGTTTCAGTTACTACGGCATGCGGGCTATCTTATTGTTCTACATGTACTACGCAGTTACCAAAGGTGGTTTGGGAATGTCTCAAACTACTGCTGCTTCAATCATGTCAATCTATGGTTCGCTTGTTTACTTATCAACGTTAGTCGGAGGCTGGCTTTCTGACAGAGTATGGGGCTCTAGAAAAACAGTCTTTTACGGCGGTGTGCTTATTATGTTGGGACACATCGTTTTAGCTTTGCCAGCTGGTGTAGCGGCGTTATACAGTTCGATCGCTTTAATTGTTGTGGGAACTGGATTGTTAAAGCCAAATGTGTCTGATATGGTTGGTGGTCTTTATTCTGTTGAAGATCGCCGTCGTGACGCCGGCTTTAGTATTTTTGTTTTCGGAATTAACTTAGGTTCCTTCATCGCTCCATGGCTTGTTCCATGGGCAGCTGAAGGCTTTGGCTTCCATATCTTTGGTAGCCAGTTGAACTTCCATGCAGGATTTTCATTAGCTGCAGTTGGTATGTTCTTTGGTTTAGTACAATATGTACTTGGCGGAAAGAAATATCTATCAACTGAAAGTTTGACACCTAATGATCCTATTGATAAAGGCGATTTGCTTAACGTAATCAAGTGGGTTGTCATTATTATCGTTGCAATTGCTGCAGTTTTAGCCGTTATGGCTGGAGTAGGACAATTAAATGTTGATAATGTAATTACCTTATTAACCATCTTGGCTATTGCATTGCCAATTTACTACTTCGTAATGATGCTTCGCAGTTCAAAGGTTACTAAGATTGAACGTTCGAGAGTTAAGGCATATATTCCATTATTCTTCGCCGCAGCTATTTTCTGGGGAATAGAAGAATCAGGTTCAGTTGTTTTAGCATTATTTGCGGAACAAAGAACTGTTTTACATATCGGCGGTTGGCACTTTACTGCGGCTAACTTCCAATCTCTTAACCCATTATTTATCATGATTTTGACACCAGTATTTGTATGGCTATGGGAACACTGGAAGAAGCAGCCAACTGCACCGGGGAAATTTGCGGCAGGTCTTGTCTTTGCTGGGCTTTCATACATGTGGATGGCTCTTCCAGGTATGCTCTTTGGTACAAGTGGTAGAGTAAGTCCATTCTGGCTTGTAGGTTCATGGTTTATCGTTGAAATTGCCGAAATGTTGATTTCACCAATTGGCTTGTCAATTACAACCAAACTTGCTCCAAATGCATTCCGCTCACAGATGATGAGTATGTGGTTTATGGCCGATGCGACAGGACAAGCAATTAATGCCCAAATCGTTAAGTTTTATTCAACTAAAACAGAAGTGCCATACTTCATGGCTGTTGGTGTAGTCAGTGTAGTATTCGGGATTATTATGTTTGTTTTAATTAAGAAGATTAACGTCTTAATGGAAGGCGTACATTAGAATATGAAAAATGACGTGGGAATAATCTCACGTCATTTTTAAAATCTACGTAAATAGATGCTATAAACTACTAGTAAAATACCAAAGATTAAGAAAATAATTGCCAAACTACGTTGCCATTTAGCTTCATTAGTTTTAGTATTATCTTTTTTCGCGTTATTGTTCTTAATACTTAAACATCTTAAATATGAAATTGCCGCCATAACTAAGCAAATGATTCCGATTATTAACATAAAAACCTCTCAAAAATCTATATCTTTATGTCTAATTTTACGCAAAAAAATAATGCCATTCAAATTTGAATAGCATTATTTTTATTTTCTTAGTAAACAATTACGGCATCATTAGTAGAAACATTGTTCCATACGCTTCTAATTTCAGCAGGACGAATGTTAACACATCCATGTGAGCCGCCTTGAAGGTATGCAGTCTTACTCCAATCATTTCTCCAGCTAGCGTCGTGCAAACCACAGCCGCTTAAAGTAAATGGCATCCAGTATTGAACTTTAGATGCGTATTTGGAGCCGTCGTCATTGAAACCGCGTAAAACGCTAGGTGACTCTTTATACATGATGTACCAAACACCCTTTGGAGTTTGGTTGCCTTTTCCACCCTCTAAAGTACCAGTAACTACATCGTTTAAATGAACAACAACGCGTCCTTTGCGAACGACCCATAATTCTTGGTTTTTAATCGAAACGACAACATAATTATTCCCGATACCGTTGTTGCTCTTGCCATAACCATGAGCATAAGTACTGTAGCCATCGCCATAAATGTATTTGCTGCCATCAAGTTCTGTAGTACCATCGATAAATGCCTTTTCTATAGCAGCTTGGGCTTTCTTTACATAAACGCCCCAACCATAACTTTCGTTAGTTACAGTGACCGTTTTGCCTTTAGCCTTATTGCCTACAGGTACCATAAATTTATAGCTCTTTTTCAACGTTTGGACTTCTTTATTGATGTCATGAAGTTTGTTAGTTAAGTTTTTGACATCAGTGAACTTATACTTACCATCCTTATAAGTAACTTCACCAATTAAGTCTTCAGCTTTTAAGGTGTATTTTTTACCAGCGATATTATAAGTTACAGAAGCGCTTTGCATCTTCTTCAGTTTTTCTTTTGCTTCGCTTAGAGCTGTAGAGTTATAAGTATATTTTTGATTATTAATCAAATCTGTATGTTGCTTGTCAAAATATTCTTTAACAGTTTGCTTATCAACAGTTTGAATATTTGCATCCCTTTCAGAAACTATTTTTTTATTTCTTAAAAAGATGACATTATCAGCTTTTTCGTTAATCTTCGCTGTAGCTTTATTAACTGTTAATTTGCCGACCATAACGCCATAGATTGTAACATTAGGATTGAAGTGAGTAGAAGCAAAGGCACGCTCACGTTGTTCGCTTTCTACCTTCTTATTGTAAAAAATCACACCACCAATAATTGCAATTATGACAATTACGCCGATAATTATTAAATAGAGATTATTTCGATTATTATGTTTTCTAAGTTCCGTTCTAGATTGCATTTTATCAAATACCTATCTCATTAGATTTTCGAATAAGTGTTTGCTTTGAAACAGTATAGCAACTATTTTTATCTTAGTAAAGTTACTATATAATACTTTCAGAATAATATTTTCAGAATAATATACGTTATTAATTTTAACAGACTTTAAGGGAAAATATGAATAATGATCCACTTGTTTTTCAAATGAATATTGCAAAAGATAAGCCGCAGTCTTACCGTAAGGACAAAAAGAAGAGGGTTTGTCCATTTTGTGATGTAGCTAATTTAACTGATATTTATCAAAAAGAAGATGACATGATTTGGCTGAAAAATAAATATCCTACTCTGCGTGATACTAATCAGACCGTATTAATTGAATCAAGCGATCACCATGGTGATATTAGTATTTATACTAAAGAGCATAATCGTAAATTGATGCGGTTTAGCCTTGCATGTTTTGAAAAAATGGCGGCTAATAAAGATTATCAGACCGTTGTTTGGTATAAAAACTATGGTCCGCATTCAGGCGGTTCTTTGATTCACCCACACATGCAGATTGTGGGCCTTGAGCATGAAGATGGCTATAAATATATTCACCCTAATAATTTTGAAGGTGAAACGCTTTTTGATGAAAATGGGGTAGAAGTCAATATTGCCGAACACCCCGTACAAGGATATACAGAATTAAATATTAATCTTTTAACTAAGGATAGTATTGACCTATGGGCAGATTGGATTCAGAGCGGTGCTAAATACTTGCTTAATATCATGTACAATGGCAGATGTGATTCATACAATTTGTTCTTCTATCCACGCGAAGATGGTGGTGTTTGTGCTAAATATATTACCCGTTTTGAGGCTCCTCCGTATTTTGTGGGCTATAAATTATCTCAAGTAAATGATGAGATCACTTTAGACAAAGAAGCTCATCGCTTTAGAAAATTCTATGATAATGGATCGAAGATTAACTAAAAAAAACTTCTCATTGCGAGAAGGTTTTTTGTTAGAATTCAGTGTGAATGATGTCGTCTTCTGGACGATGTGCTTGGATACGCAAAACTTGCCAAGCTAAATCACTTTCTGGTTCAGTAAGATTGATGATCAATTTACTGTCTTTAAAAGTAAAATCAAGATCAGTTCTGTGATCGATCCATTCAACGCGGTTAGGTTCTTGAGTTAAACCGGTAACCTCAATTTTTTCAGGGAGTGGTCGTTTTACAAAAACATATTTTTGGTAATCTGCGTGCCGATTCTCTAAAATAAAACCATTGTTGCTTTCAAGAGTGCTACTTTTGCCTTCATTTAAAGCATGACCAAATAAGTGCATCCAAGAATTAATGGTATCAAGCAACTTTTGAGTAGTATCGTCAAATTTACCGTCGGTTACAGGGATGTTAATGATAGTATTTTTGCCATTTTGACGATTAGTAACAATAGTGTCAATTACACCATCACTGTTTAAATCGACACCGTCTGCTTCGTCAGCTAGAAAAATAGTATATTTGCTGCAAGCTTCTTTAAAATCGTCTTTTTGAGCATTGGTTATCACGGCACGTGCACCAATGTTTCTAGCAGTTTTGACTAAAAAGTCCGCATCCGCATTTCCGTTTATTTTAAAATTTAAGACAATTGCAAAATCAGGATTCATCATTTTTCCTCCTTATTAATTACTAGTTAAGTTTAACCTAAAGAAGTGAAATCTAAAAATGAAAATTATTATTGCACCCGCAAAAATTATGAAAATTGATCGTGATTCTTTTCTAGTTGAGTCTAAACCTGAATTTTTGGATAAGACTAAAGTACTGGAGAAATTTTTAAAATCGCGTTCTGAAGACCAATTAACCGAGTTATGGCATGCTAGTAAAAAGGTGACAGAGCAGAGTATCGAGCAGCTAAAGAATATGAATTTGGATGAACGATTAACGCCTGCTATTTTGGCTTTTTCAGGCATTCAATACCAATATATGGCGCCGGATTTGTTTACTCAGCCAGCGCTTGATTATATTCAAAAAAATTTGCGTATTTTATCTGGCTTTTACGGGATGCTTAGACCTTTTGATGGTGTTTGCCCATATCGTTTAGAACTTAATACCAAGATGAAAGGTTTTATTGATTATAGCTTGTACCATTTCTGGGGTGATGCTATTGCTGAAAGTCTGTTTAAAGATGATGACACAGTCATTAATCTAGCTTCCAAGCAATATATGCGGTTGGTTAAGCCGTATTTAAACGAAAATCGAAAAATGATTACCATTGATTTTCAAGAATTAAAAAATGATCAATGGAAAACTGTAGGTGTTCATGCCAAGATGGCACGCGGTGAAATGGTGCGCTTCATTGCCGAAAACCAAATAAAAAATCCCACAGAGTTGCGAGATTTTCATGATTTTGAATTCCAATTTGTGCCCGAAGTTAGTTCATCAGATCATTATGTCTTTAGAACTAACTTTGATTTTAATGAAAAACGCCCGAAAATCCCCGTATTTTAATGCGGGGATGGATAGGGCCAAGCTGACCTAGCAGTCAGCTTTTTTTATTCTAAAAATAGAGACATACGTTCGACTTCCCTGTAAAATATAAATATCTAATCTATGAGGAGGCGAAATCATGAAAAGAATGAGCAGCTTAGCCTATCATTTTGGCGTTAAGCTTCGCTTTTATCCTAGTTCTAAGCAAAAGAAAATCATTAAGTTGAACTATGATGCGCAACGCTTTGTCTA